>CANSQW010000219.1 GCA_947649215.1 uncultured bacterium
CTGCATCACCGCGCAGGCGAAGGCGAGCCGCGGCGAGGCGGCCTCGGGCGTGCGGGGGAACGCCTTGCGGCCGATGGAGCAGCGCCGGGGCAGCGCCGCCGGGTCGTCCTGCTCCTCGGAGAACAGGGTGCCCAGCTCCATGAGGTCGTCGGCCGCCAGGCGGAACAGCTCGCCGGAGAGCACGGCGAAGAGCGCCTCGGTGTCCTCCGGCTGGGCGAGCGCGCGCAGAAGGCACGCCACGAGCGCCGCCTCGGCCGTGCCGTAGAAGCCCGAGCCGCCCGTCATCACGCAGGAGAGCCCCTCGGCCCGCAGCGCGTCGGCATAGACTGACGCGTGGCGCGTCGTCCCCATGAGCAGCACCATGTCGCTTAGACGGTGCCCCGCGTCGCGCAGCTCGGCGAACCAGCGCGCGATGCCGGCGGCCTCCACGGCCCGGGCGCCGTCGGCGTTGGCGCCCACGTGCCGGGACGAGGACTGGGTGTAGCCCACGGCCTGCACGGCGATGCGCGGGCCGGCGCCGCGGAAGTGCCGCCCGCGCGCGATCACCGCCGCCTCGTCGCGCCCGGCCTCAAGGTCGAGAAAGTCCTCCACGAAGAAGCCGGGGCGCCCGCAGACGCGCCGCACGAAGGCGAGCACGTCGGCATGGCTGCGGAAGTTCCGGTCGAGCGAGAGGCACAGCGCCCCCACCTCCGGCGAGGCCATGGCCTGCTTGTGCCCCAGGTAGACGCCCACGTCAGCGCCTTGGAAGCGGTAGATCGACTGCTGCGAGTCACCCACGGTGCACAGGTTGGCGTCACCGGGACGGCAGATGCGCTCGATGAGGTCGATCTGGAGCTGGTTGGTGTCCTGGAACTCGTCTACCATCACCAGCTGGAAGCGCTCGCGCAGCTCTGCGGCGATGGGAGGATGGTCGCGCAGGGCCGCAAGGGCGCAGCGCAGCAGATCGGCCATGTCGATGGCGCCGGCTGCGACCTTGGCGGCCGCGTACTCGGCGTCTACCTGGCGCGCGAGGTCCATGAGCTGGGCCGCCAGGCACCCGCCGAGCCCCAGGCTCGCCTCGAGCGCCGCCTTGTCGGCCACCTGGTGCAGGCGCTTCACGTCCTCCGCCGTCTTCCCGCGCGCAGCCGGCCGCTCAAGCCCGGCGAGCACCGCGATGAGCCCGCGCCATCCCTCCGCATCATCCGCTCCAGGGTCGGCCAGGTAGGCGGCGAGCGCCTCGCGGGCCGGCTCCACCGCCGCAGCCGCCTTCTCCGTGAGCGGCAGCGCCGCCACCTCCTCGTAGGCGCCGGCCAGCTCGCGGGCCACGGCCCCGGGCGTGCGCGCGCCCACGGGCCCCCACGTGAAGGCGTCGAGCCCCTCGGTGAGCGACTCCGCGCGCTCGAGCACCGCCATGACGAGCGACTCTGTCGTGACGGCCCGCTCGCCGGCAGCAGGCGGGAAGGCGCGACGCAGGTCGGCCCACGGATCATCGCCCGCCGCCTCGGCACGCTCGAGCACCGCGGCGTAGGCACGGCGGCGCATCTCGTCGGCCTCGCCCTCCTCCAGCTGGCAAAACGCCGGGTCCATCCCGAGCTCCAGGGCGTGGGCGCGCAGGATGCGCCCGGCCATGCCGTGGATGGTGGATATCCACGCGCCGTCCACCTTGAGCGCGTCGTCGAGCATCCCCTCCGCGCGCAGCACGGCGCGCACGCGGCTCTTGATCTCGGCGGCGGCCTTGTCGGTAAACGTGATGGCGAGCACCCGCTCGACCCCGTCCACCGCCGGCCCGCTCTCGGGCGAGAGCGCGTAGGCGATGCGCTGCTGCAGCGTGAAGGTCTTGCCCGACCCGGCGCCCGCGCACAGCAGAAGCGGGCCGTCCACGCGCTCGATGGAGGCGCGCTGGGCGGGCGTCAGGCTCATCGCGTCCAGATCCATCTAGAGCCTCCTCTCGCAGATGACGGCCGGGCACCACCGGCACGCGTCCTTGTCCGACGGGTTGGGGCGCACGTCTCCTGTGGCAAGCGCCGAAAGCCGGCGGGCCACCTCCTCCTCGGCCCGCGCGAGCAGCTCGGCGAACGACCCCACCTCGCCGTAGGGCACGCGCGAGCGTGCGGGATCGAGCCCCGGCACCGCCGCCGCGTCGAGGGAGCGCGCGTCAAAGGCGCCGGCCACCGCCTGGCGCAGCGGGTTCACGTAGAGGGCGCCCACCACGCGCACGCCGAGCAGCCGCTCGACCACGCGCGCGTAGATGAGCGCCTGCATCTTGCGTGGCAGCGCGAAGGACGCGCCCGGCTCCTCCTCGCGTCCGTGCAGGTGGTAGGCCGGCCCGAGCGAGGTCTTGTAGTCGACGACCACGGCGCGGCCCTCCCCATCCACGTCGATGCGATCCACCGTGCCCGTGATCCAGTGCCCCGCGTAGGGCACGCCGCCGTCCTGGCCGTAGCCCCACTCCAGATGCGCCGGAGCGAACCCGGGGAGGAAGGAGGCCTCGGCCGCCACGTAGCGCGCAAGCTGCGGGCGCAGGGCCTCGCGCAGGTCGCGCTCGCGACGGTCGGCCGGCACGTAGCGATGCCCCGGCCGGCGCAGGGCCTGGGCTGCGCAGACGTCGTCGAACACCTCGTCGAGCAGGGCGAGGGCACGCTCGCGGTTGCCCGTGGTCACGCGCGGCTCGCCCTGCTCGCGAAGCCGCAGGTAGAAAACTTGGAGCACCTCATGGACGAAGGTGCCGCGCTCAAGCGAGCCGAACCCCTCGTCCGGCGCGTCCAGCGAGAGCCGGCGCTGCACGAACCAGCGGTAGGGGCAGTCGAGGTAGCTCTCGATAGCCGACGGCGACAGGTCGAGGCCCTCGCGCGTGACGCTCTCGACGCCGCGCGGCAGGGTGATGAAGGGCGCCATGCCCTCTCCGATGGCACCAGTGCGCGGAAGCGGCGCCACGAGCCCCGCCGGCTGCTCGGCGACGCCGCAGGCCCCGTAGACGAAGCGGTTCTCGGCCAGCGTGCGCGCGTACGGCACAAGCGCCTCGGGGATGGCCAGGTCGCGATCCATGCCGGCGTCGGAGCGCACGTCGGAGCGGTAGCAGTCGACCGCCTCCTCGAAGAGCGTGGCCGGATAGCGCGGCTCGGCGCCCACGCCGTTGAGCGCCCGCTCGAGCACCACGACGTCGCGCGCCGCCTCAAGCGCGTCGCGGAAGCGGCGGCGCTGGGACGCGAGTGCATCAGCCGGCACCGCCGCGCCCAGCTTGGCCAGCAGCGTGGCCCGCGCGTCCTCCGCCGCCCGCACCGGCCGATCAGCCGAGTTGAGCCCGCAGACGATGAGCCCGTACGCCGCGCCAGCGCCCAGGCGGCCCGCCCGCTCAAGCGTGGTGAACAGCACGACGGGAGCCGGCGGCGAGACCCGGGCAGCCTCCACGGCAGCCGCCGGCTCCCCCTCCGCAGAACCGGCCGCAGCTCGTGCGCCGGGCGCTTCCGCTCCCGCAGCGGCGCCCATGCGGTGCGCCCCCTGGTCGCC
>CANSQW010000220.1 GCA_947649215.1 uncultured bacterium
GCGTAGTCCTTGGCGTTGGGGAACAGCTCGTCCATCCGCACCTCGGCGGCGGGGATGCGCAGCGACAGCGCGAACACCTCGCGCATGGCGTACCAGGTGCACCCCTCCAGGCGCTCGTCCTTAGGCAGGAAGTCGAAGTCGCCGAGCAGGATGGGGCTGCCGTACTCGACAGTCACCTTGGGGAAGCGGAAGAAGCGACCCTTCTGCTTGATCTTCTCGACGTCGCGCACGGTCATGGGCAGGATGGGCGCGTGCCCCATGCGGGCCACGAAGGCGGCACCGGCGTGCAGCTCGGGCTCGGTGCCGCTCTTGCCGCGGCGCGTGCCCTCCGGCATGATGCCCACCACCTCGTCGCGCTTGAGCATGGCCGCGGCGCGCTTGATGGCCGTGCGGTCAGCCGAGTCTCGCTTGACGGGGAAGGCGCCCACCCGCGTGAGGATCTGCCCCACCAGGCCGTGCGCGTTGCCGAACAGCGAGTCGCGCCCCATGAAGCGGATCCACTGCGAGGGACGCGCCGACAGGTACATGAACACCACGTCGAGGAACGACGTGTGGTTGCCGATGACCACCACGCCCGTCTCGCCGGCGAACCCGCGCAGGGCCTCGCGGTTATCCACCCGGTAGCGGAAGCACACCTTGAACACGGCGCCGAGAAACGCCCAGAGGATATTGCCCAGCCAGTGGGGCACCTGCTTTTTCTCGGACGTGCCCCCGAGGGGCATGTCCCACATCTGCTCGGATGACAGGAACAGGCTCATGGCGCCCTCCTCCTCGTCGGGCCGGCGCTAGGCGCGCGCGGCGTCGGCCATCGCGCAGATCTCGTCGATGACCTCCTCGATGTAGCGGCCGGTGGAGTCGAGGTGCACGGCGTCGTCGGCGGGGCGCAAAGGCGACGTGGCCCGGCTCGAGTCCAGCTCGTCGCGGCGGCGCAGGTCGGCGAGCACCTCGTCGTAGTCGATGGAGCCGATGCCGCGGTCGACGTTCTGGCGCACGCGGCGATGGGCGCGCTCCTCGTCCGACGCGGTGAGGAACACCTTCACCGGCGCCTCGGGGAACACGACGGTGCCGATGTCGCGGCCCTCCACCACGTAGTCGCCGGCCCGGCCGATGCGGCGCTGCTGGTCCACGAGCGCCTCGCGCACCGAGGGCGCGGCCGACACGGGGCTCACGGCGCGGTCGATCTCGGCGGTGCGGATGGCGTCGGTCACCTCGACGTCGCCGACGAACACGCGCTTGGGCACCGGGTCGCCCGCCTCATGGCCGAAGGCGATGGCGCAGGCGCGCGCCACCTCCCCGAGCGCCGCGTCGTCATCGAGGGCCACGCCGTCGGCCAGCGCCTGCCAGGCGATGGCGCGGTACATCGCGCCCGTGTCCAGGCACGAGAACCCCAGCTTCTTCGCCACCGCCTTGGCCACGGTGGACTTGCCGGCCCCGGAGGGCCCGTCGATCGCGATGATCATCTACTTCGCCAGCCTTTCCATGTCGGTGAGGAAGTTCGGGTAGCTCACGGCCACGCAGCCGAAGTCGCGCACGGTCACGGGCACGCGCCCGGTGAGGCCCACCAGCGCCCAGGTCATGGCCAGCCGGTGGTCGCCGAGCGAGTCGAAGACGAGCCCCTCGGGCACGACGAGCGCGGGGTTGCCCTCGATGCAGAGGTCGTCGCCGGCCGTCCAGGCGTCCACGCCGAGGAGCGCCAGGCCGTCGATGATGGCAGCCAGGCGATCGGTCTCCTTCACGCGCAGCTCGGAGACGTCCTTGAACACCGTGACGCCGCGGGCGCGCGCCGCCACGAGCGAGAGCACCGGCACCTCATCCACGAGCGAGGCGATGTGCTGGGCCGGCACCTCGCAGCCGCGCAGCTCATCGGTGTAGGCCACCGAGATGGCGCCGCGGGGCTCCTTGCCCTCCTGGCCCTCGTGGCGCACCGCCACGTCAGCGCCCATGCGCTCGAGCGTGCGCACGAAGCCGATGCGCGCCGGCGAGAGGCTCACGTTCTCCACGACAAGGCGGCTGCCCGGACGCAGGAGCGCCGCGCACACGGGGAAGGCGGCCGAGGACGGGTCGCCGGGAACCACCACGTCGGCGGCGGTCAGGGCAGCCGGGCCGTCCACGCTGGCCAGGCGCGCGGCGGCCGTGGTGGGCACGCCGAACTCCGGGAGCATGAGCTCGGTGTGGTTGCGCGACGGCGCGGGCTCGCGCAGGGTGGTGGTGCCGTGGGCGAACACACCGGCCAGGAGCACCGCGGTCTTGAGCTGGGCCGAGGCCATGGGCGCGTCGTAGTCGATGGCGCGCAGGCGGGCGCTGCCCGTCTCCGTGAGGGGCAGCGTCTCGCGCCCGGCGGGCTCGAAGCGCGCGCCCATCTTCATAAGCGGCGCGGTGATGCGGCGCATGGGGCGGCGCTGGAGCGACTCGTCGCCGGTGAGCTCGACGGTGACCGGCCACGGCGCGAGCACGCCCATGAGCAGGCGCGCGGTGGTGCCGGAGTTGCCGCAGTCGATGGGCCCGTCGGGCTGAGCGGGGCCTGCCGCCCCCCAGCCGGTGACGGTGCCCGCCAGGCTGCCGTCGGGCTGAACGTCCAGCTGCGCGTCGGCGCCGAGGGCGCGCACGGCGCCGATGGAGGAGCGCACGTCCTGGGAGTCGAGCACGCCGGAGAGGCGCGAGGTGCCGGAGGCCATGGCGGCGAAGAGCACCGCGCGGTGCGAGATGGACTTGTCGCCCGGCACCCGTGCCTCGCCGGAGAGCGGGGCGGGCAGAGGCTCGATGACGGTGGCGGGGCCGAAGGCAGGGGCCTCGGCGGCAGGGACGCTAGTCGACATGGGCGTACTCCTTCACCATGATGGGGCTGAACGACACGGAGAACCCGGCCTTGATGAGCTGGAGCGAGAGCGCGCCCACGTCCCCCTCGTCGGTGAGGATGAGGGAGAGCACGGCGTTGCCCTCGGACACGTGGTCGATCTCGATGGACTGGATGTTGCAGCCGACGGAGCTCGCGATGGTGGTGACCTCGGCCACCACGCCGGCGCGGTTGACCATGGGCACGCGCACCTCGAGCAGGTTGTCGGTGGAGGGCACCCAAGCCGCCGGTAACGCGCGACGCGCGGCGGCCGCCTGGGCGAGCAGGTCGGTGAAGGCGGCGCGGTCGCCCGCCTCGAGCGCGCTGACGAACGAGCCGATGATGCCCTGCATCTCCACGAGCCCGTCGCGCAGGGCCGCCGCGTTGTCGAAGGCGATGCCGCACCAGAGCTTGGGCGAGCCGGCGGCCACGCGGGTGGTGTCCTTGAAGCCGCCCGCGGCCAGGCGCATGAGCGACTGGGTGTCGTCGGCGTGGCGGCTGGCCAGCTCGACGAGGGAGGACGCCACCATGTGCGGCACGTGGCTCACGATGGCCACGGCGCGGTCGTGCTCCTCGCGGCGCAGCGACACCACGCGCGCCTCCAGGCCGGTGATGAGCTCGTGGAGGCGCTGGAAG
>CANSQW010000221.1 GCA_947649215.1 uncultured bacterium
TGTGTTTTTGAGGGGCCGAAAACTACAGAAATCATTTTCCAACCAGTTGCCAACCTGTAGCCGAGAAAGACCGGGGCACCCGAGCAGAACGCCTCGGCCAGCGCCTTCGACCCCCCCCGGCAAGCGCCGCCCCTCGCCCCTTCTGGGGAGAGCTTGAGAGAGGGGGCTATTCCACCGTGCCGTAGACCTGGCCCCAGGCGTGGCCGGTGAGGGCGGAGTTGAGCTGGGTGCAGAGGCGCTCGCGCGTGTAGTCGCCCGGCGGCAGGAGCTTCACGATGCGGATGAGGTCATCGGGCAGGTCGGCCGCCTCCGCCGCCAACACGGCGTCGAGGCGGCGGACGGTAGGGCCGGGCGCCTCGGCCGGCTCGGCTTCGGCCGCGGGAACGAGCGCCGCCAGCCCGAGAAGGCTCGCCGCGCGCTCCGACACCCCGAAGGCCGCCGCAGCATCGACCGCGCCCGGCGCCGCGTCACCCGTCGCCGCCGTGCCCGCATCGGACGTCACGGCGCCGGCGTCTCCCAACTCGTACTCATCGTCAGGAAACAGGCTGTCCACCAGGTTCTGCAGCGCGCCGTAGTATTCGCTCTGGTCGCGATTGGTGCCATAGTGATCGCGGGACATGCTAGTCCCTCCCAGCGTCGGCATCGGCGGCCGGGGCCTTCTCCAAGATGCCAGGGGACGCGACGGAGGCAGCGTCGGACGACGCGGCCGGGTCGAGCACGGAGGGGGCGGGGGCATCGGCAGACCCGGCGGCGGCCCGCTCCTCAGGGGTGAGGGTCGCAGCGGCGGCTTCGGCCTCGGCAGCCAGGGTGCCGAGAGCGGCCGAAACGCGCTCGCGCATCTGGACGGCCAGCGCATCAAGCGCCTCGGCCCGCGCCCCCTCATCGACAGCGACGCCTGCGCCGGCATCCGCCACGTCCAGGCCGACCGTCGTGGCGACGAGAGCACCGGTATAGGCCGGCGTGGCGTCGCCCACGGCCCGCAGGAACTGCACGCCCGCCGCGCGCAGGGCATCGGCAGCGGCCACCATGGCATCGGGGCAGTAGTAGGGGTTCTCCGCCGTGGGGCCCTGCTGGCGCGCGTCGCGACGACCCACGACGAGCGATGCCAACAGCGGCAGGTCACAGGCCGCTGCGGCCCGGCGCGCCAGGGCGCAGGCCTCGTCCTGGCCGGCAGCAGTCGCGAATCCGGCCGCGGAAGCCTCGAAGTCGGCCATGACGGCGCAGGCTTCCTCCAGGGTATCGCGGCCATTGGCCAGCACGCCTTCGCCATCCACGTCCACCGACGCCAAGATGGGAGCATCCGTCACCTTCCGCAGTCCCGCCAGGGCGCACATCAGATCCGCGCAGCTCGCGAAGCCCTCCAGCAGAAAGCCGTCCAGCTCCCGCCCGGCGAACAGGCGCGCCGCGCGGGCGTACTGGTCGCGGTTCTCGGTCATCGACGCCTTCGACGACTTGTCGAGCGGCAGGCCGCATGGCTCAAGGGACGCCAGCACGTGCTGGGGGCGGAAGGGGCGCAGCGCCTCGAGGGCAGCCTCCACCACATCAGAGCCGCGCCCATCCATGGAGGCAGCGGCCAGGCGCGCCGGCGTGACGCCCCCCGTGGCAGCCACGAGGCACTGGGCACCGGCGATGGACTCCAGGCGATAGGCCTCCTCCACCACATCAGGCTCGAAGAGCAGGGTGAATTCCAGATCGCGCGCCGTGTCGAGTCCCGCGCGCCTCAGCGCGGCGGCGATAGGCGCGGAGAGCACCAGCATGTCCTTGTGGAAACGCAGTTGGATGTCAGGCATGGGATTCCCTTCAACTGATTCGTGCGCTCCATGATAGCGCATGGGACGAAGGAGCAGCAGGCGAAGCCCCTCACCCGCCCGGGCGCTCTACGGGCGCGATTTTTGCGAGAAAAGCCGGGTTTGCATGGCCCTCACGGCGCGTTGCGATCGCATCTGCGCATTTTCCCAGGTCGCAGAGAGCGCCGATGCCCGCCGATGCCGACAATGCGCCCCCAAACGCCCGCAAAGCGCCTCTTGGGGGAGGAACCACAATGCAAATCCGTCTTTTCTCGCAAAAAATCGGCGCTTTTCCTGCCCGGGCCCCGCCGCAATCCAACGACCAAGGCTACGGCAGGTGTTTCACGTGAAACATCTGTGCGCCCGCAGCCAAAGCGCGAGGCGAAGCCCACGAAGTTGGCCGACAACGCACGAGCACGATACCCAGACGCGCCATGGGGAGGGCGACAAGTCCGGATCGAGCGGCCCACCGCGTTACCTCCCCCCGCCAGCACACCCCGAAACGCGACCACGTGGGCACGCGGAGCCGAGGGGGCGAGTGCCGGTGAGCCGCAGAACGGGAGGCGGATCGAGGGACGACCGCCTCGGATGTTTCACGTGAAACATCCGTGCGTCCATTTGCGGAGCAAAAGCCGTAGCAGGCACATCAATCGAAGGAAAGGGGCCAGGGGCGAAAAGGAGCGCCGCACAGCATTGAACGCGTTCGACGCACCACGCTGCGCGAGACCCAGAGCCGTACCACCGCAAGCGCGCAGCCAGACTCGTCGAGACGCTGCCCCGCGCACCCGCGCGTCACCCCCCCCCGCTCCCATCGCCTCGCCATCGCATGCGACTGCAGGCATAGCTCAGCGCCGCTGCGTCTCTGAAGAGGAGTGGACACTCCCGGGGGCGTGTTGTTTGAGCGAGGGCGAACGGCACGTGGGAGCGGGTTAGCGGCTGGAGGCCTTTGAGGTCGTGCAGTTCACCGTGTAAAACATGCCGTTCCATTCCACAGAAGCCGGAAAGGAAGGCCGCAACGAGGGGTTTTCCTATAATGATTGTCGGCCGCTGAAAAGGCACCCCTCCTCGTCAGCGAGCCCTGCTTTTCCAAAAGCAGCGTGCGGCGTCCATGGCGCCGCATCATCCCCCTCCTGGGCCCCGGCGAAGCACCCCTCTTCGGCCGGGGCCGCATTCTTTTTCGCGCGAAACTGCACCCATCGAAGTGCCGTTTGGTGTGACCCTCTGACACCCTGGCACGCCTCTGGCACCCGGCCAGGGCCGCGCAGCGAGGACGCGCTATCGGAAGCGGTCAGCCGCGAAGCACAGGACGAGCGCGCCCACCACCACGACGGCCAGCGCCAACTTGCCCCCGCCAGTGGACAGCCCGCTGGCGATGACCCCCAGCACGGGCACGGAGAACACCACCTTGCCGCGCACGTTCTCGTAGGGAACCGGCTCGGGGTCGGGCGCGGTGTTGGCATCGCCCTGGGTTACCAGCTGGCGCTCGTCGAGGTTGTTGGAGACCACGCGATGCGTGACGGCCGCTCCGTCTTGGCGCGTCATCGAGAACGTCACCACGTCCCCCGGCAGCAGCTCTGCCGGTTCGGCGGACTCGGTATAGACGAGGCTCCCCACGGGAAGATCGGGCTCCATCGAGCCGGTGGCCACCGTGTAGGGCA
>CANSQW010000222.1 GCA_947649215.1 uncultured bacterium
ACCTCGGCACCGGCAAGCAGCAGCAGATCACCATCTCCGGCTCCACCGCCCTGTCTGACGACGAAGTCGACCGCATGGTGAAGGACGCCGAGCAGCATGCCGAGGAGGACAAGCAGCGCAAGGAGGAAGTCGAGATCCGTAACAACGCCGACGCGCTGGTGAACGCCACCCAGCAGACCCTCGACGAGCTGGGCGACAAGGTTCCGGCCGACGCCAAGACCCAGGCCGAGGAGGCCATCGCCGAGGTAAAGACGGCGCTTGAGGGCACCGACCTGGACGCCATCAAGGCGGCCACCGAGAAGATCCAGCAGGCGGGCTACAAGCTGGCTGAGGTCGTGTACTCCACCGAGGGCGCGGCCGCCGGCGCCCAGGCCGCCGCTGCCGAGACGGCTCCCGCCGACGACACCATCGAGGCTGAGTACGAGGTCGTCGACGACAACAAGAACGAAGGGAAGTAAACGCCATGACGACGCCCGATAAGGACCAAGTCTTGGAAACCCCCGCTGATGCACCGACCGCCGGCTCTCCGGAGCCGGCGGCTCCCGCCGAGGCCGTCGAGGCCGAGGTGATCGAGGAGGCCGAGGCCGCCCCCGACGCCGAGGTCGACCCCGCCGACGCGGTGGCTCAGGCCAAGGCCGAGGCCGCCGAGTGGCAGGACAAGTACCTGCGCCTGCACGCTGAGTGGGACACCTACCGCCGCCGCACCAACGAGCAGCGGGCCCAGGAGAAGGCGCGCGCCACGGAGAAGCTGGTGGAGAGCCTGCTCCCCGTGCTCGACGACTTCGAGCGCACCATCGACTACGCCACCACCAACGGCGAGTCCGGGCTGCTGGGAGGCGTGGAAGCCGTCCACTCCAAGCTCGTGAGCGTGCTGGAGAAGGACGGCGTCGAGGTCATCAGCCCCGAGGGGCAGGCCTTCGACGCGCTGGAAGCTCAGGCCGTCGCCACCGTCGACGACCCGAGCGTCCCCGACGAGACGGTGGCCCAGGTCTACCAGAAGGGCTACCGGATGGGCGCGAAGGTGCTGAGGCCCGCGATGGTCACCGTCACCACGGGCGGGCCGAAGCGCGAGGTCGAAGAGACTTCGGCAGAATAGGAAAGCAAGAGGGCGGGCAGGAATGTCCGCCCTTTTTTCAAGAATGACAGATTAGGAGGTGGAACGAATGGCGGCATCGCCAGACTACTACCAGACGCTAGGCGTTCCACGCACCGCCTCCGCGGACGAGATCAAGAAGGCGTTCCGCAAGCTGGCCCGCAAGCATCATCCCGACGCGGGCGGCGACGAGGCTAAGTTCAAGGAGGTCAACGAGGCCTACGAGGTCTTGAGCGACGATAAGAAGCGCGAGCTGTACGACCAGTACGGCACCGCCAACGAGAACGAGATACCCCGCGGATGGGGCGGCGGCAACGTCAGCGTCGAAGACATCTTCGGCGGCTCGGGCTATGGCGGCAGCGGCTTCAGCGGCGGCTGGTCCGACATCTTTGACAGCATTCGCCATGGCGAAGGTGCGTTTGGATCTGATTGGGACTTCAGCGGGTTCGGCGGCCAGCCGCGTCCGCGAAAGGGCCAGGACATGAACGTGACCCTGGAGGTGACGTTCGACGAGGCCTTCACCGGCACCGAGAAGCGCGTGACCGTGCGCATCCCGGGCAAGCCGGAGGCCGACACGCTCACCGTGAAGGTGCCCGCCGGCGCCGTCGAGGGCGGCCGGCTGCGCTTCAAGGGCAAGGGCGGCCTCGGCGAGAACGGCGGCGAGGCGGGCGACCTGCTCGTCACCACGACCATCGCCGCGCATCCGTACTACTCGCGCGACAAGGCCAACGTCATCGTGGACGTTCCCGTCACGGTGGCCGAGGCGGCGCTCGGGGCATCCATCGTGGTGCCCGCGCCCGACGGCAGCAAGGTGCGCGTGAAGGTTCCCGCCGGAACCCAAGATGGCGCCCTGCTCAACGTGAAGGGCAAGGGCGCGCCCGACCTCAAGACGAAGGGCGCCGTCGGCGACCTGAAGATTCGCGTGGACGTGAAGGTGCCCACCGACATGAACGACGAGCAGCGCCAGGCCATGGAGGACTTCCTGGCGGCGACGAAGGATGACGTGAGGACATGGCAGTAAACGACCGCAACCGCCCCGTGTACATGATCAGCGTGGCCGCCCAGCTGGCCGGCGTGCATCCCCAGACGCTGCGCACCTACGAGCAGAAGGGCCTCGTCACGCCCCAGCGCACGAGCGGCAACACGCGCATGTACTCGCAGGCTGACATCGAGCGGCTCGAGCTCATCAGCGAGCTGACGAGCGAGGGCATCAACCTGGCCGGCGTCATCCGCATCCTCGACCTCCAGGGCCGCCTCGACGAGCGCGACCAGGAGCTCGACGATCTGCACAAGCGCGTGCGGCGCCTGGCCGACCGCGTGCACGAGCTGGAGACCCGCGAGAGCGTGAAGTCCCTCGTGCGCGCCAGCGACCTGCCGCCTGTGCTGCGCCGCCTCCCCTAGGGGCTGCGGCACGCCGTGGCGCCCCGCCTGCCCCCGTCTCGGACGTGCCGCGGCGAGGCGCGAAGGCCGCCTGGCCCGAAGGCGGGGCCATCCGAAGCACCATGGCGCACCCCGCTTCCCTCGGGGGTGCGTTGAAGAAAAGACAACCAAGCAAGGAGAACCATCCATGAGACTTGACAAGCTGGCTCTCACGGCACAGGAGGCCTTCCAGCGCGCCATGGGCGTGGCGGGCGAGGCCGACGCCGCCGTCATCGAGCCGATTCACCTGCTCAAGGCGCTGCTTGATGCCGACGAGAACAACCTCGCCGCCATCATCAAGCGCATCGGGGCAGACCCGGTCTGGCTGGCCCAGAACGTGGCCGACGAGATAGCCAAGATGCCGAAGCAGACCGGCGCGGCCCCCATGGCCATCCCCGGCCAGGACCTCATCAAGGTCATCGACAGCGCCGTGAAGATAGCCGAGAAGCTGGGCGACAGCTACGCCACGAGCGAGCATCTGCTCATCGCGCTCTCCGAGGACAAGGGCGCCGCCGGCCGGCTGCTCACCACGGCCGGCATCACCCGCAAGAACATCGAAGAGGCCTACGAGGCCCTGCGCGGCAACACCCGCGTCACCTCGCAGACCGAAAAGACCCAGTTCGAGGCCTTGGAGCAGTACGGCCAGAACCTCACCCAGCAGGCCCGCGAGGGCAAGCTCGACCCGGTCATCGGCCGCAACGAGGAGATCCGCCGCACCGTGCAGGTGCTCAGCCGCCGCACGAAGAACAACCCCGTGCTCATCGGCGAGCCCGGCACCGGCAAGACCGCCATCGTCGAGGGCCTGGCCCAGCGCATCGTGGCCGGTGATGTGCCCTCCAGCCTGCGTGACCGCGAGATCGTCTCGCTCGACCTGGGCGCCATGATGGCCGGCGCGAAGTACCGCGGCGAGTTCGAGGACCGCTTGAAGAACG
>CANSQW010000223.1 GCA_947649215.1 uncultured bacterium
CTCGCAGCAGATGTTGATGCCCAGCGTGCGGTAGAGCTTCTCGTCGGTGGCCGAGATGATCACCGAGAAGAACGCGTCGCAGCCGCGCAGCTTGTCGATGTTGTCCACCAGGCGCTCGGCCATGGGGTCGTTCACCGAGCTGATGGACAGCGCCAGCAGCGTCTCGTCGGAGTGCAGGCGCGGGTTCTGGCTCTTCAGGTGCTCGGTCTTCAGGTGGCAGATGGGCTCGAGCACGTCGTCGGAGATGACGTAGAGCTCGTCATCCACGCCCGAGACTCCCTTGAGCGCGTTCATCAGCAGCGCGGACGCGGCGCCGAGCAGGTTGCCGGTCTTGCCCGTCACCACCGAGCCGTCGGGCAGCACCATGGCGCCGGCGGGGGCGCCGGTCGTCTCCTCCTTGAGCAGCGCGGCCGAGCGCGCCGGCGAGTGGTTCGGCGTGACGCCGGCCTGGTTCATGAGTATCTCGATCTTCTCCAGGTCGCGCTCGCCCTGGCCGGAGCGCTTGACCTCCACGGCGGTCTGGAAGTAGCGGCGCACGATCTCCATCTTGGCGGCGTCGCGGCAGGCCTCGTCGTCGGAGATGGCCATGCCGGCCATGTTGACGCCCATGTCGGTGGGGGAGCGGTAGGGGCTCTCGCCGGAGATGCGCTCCATCATGGCCTTGAGCACGGGGAAGATCTCCACGTCACGGTTGTAGTTGACCGTGGTCTCGCCGTAGGCCTCCAGGTGGAACGGATCGATGATGTTGTCGTCGTCGAGGTCGGCCGTGGCTGCCTCGTAGGCGATGTTGACCGGGTGGGTGAGCGGCAGGTTCCAGATGGGGAAGGTCTCGTACTTGGCGTAGCCGGCCGTCACGTCGCGCTTGCTCTCGTGGTAGAGCTGCGAGAGGCACGTGGCCATCTTGCCCGACCCGGGGCCGGGTGCCGTCACCACCACGAGGGGGCGCGACGTCTCGATGTAGTCGTTCTTGCCGTAGCCCTCGTCGCTCACGATGTGGTCGATGTCGGAGGGGTAGCCGGCGATGGGGTAGTGCAGGTAGCTCGTGATGCCCATGGAGGTGAGCCGCTTGCGGAAGGCGTCGGCGTCGGGCTGGCCGGCGTAGCGGGTGATGACCACCGAGCCTACCATGAAGCCCATACCGCGGAAGATGTCCATGAGGCGCAAGACGTCCTCGGCGTAGGTGATGCCCAGATCCCCGCGCACCTTCGACTTCTCGATGTCGTTGGCGTTGATGACGATGACGATCTCCACGTCGTCAGCCAGGCTCTGGAGCATGCGGATCTTCGTGTCCGGCGCGAAGCCGGGCAGCACGCGCGAGGCGTGGTAGTCGTCGAAGAGCTTGCCGCCGAACTCCAGGTAGAGCTTGCCGCCGAACTGCGCGATGCGCTCGCGGATGTGCTCTGCCTGCAAGGCGATGTACTTGTCGTTGTCGAAGCCGATGCGCATGGGCGGGGGTCCTTCCCTCAAAGACGTCGCGATGATCCGGCGCCCGCGCGAGGGCGCCTGCTCGATTATAGCGAAGTCGCGGCCCCTCGGACGGCAGGCTCAAGCCGAGGCGGTTACGTCCTTGTTAAATAAGTACGCGCGAGGAAGAAGGCTGGGGAAGGCGGGCGGAGGGAGTGGGGAAGGCGAGGGGCGGCGTGTGCGGACGCGGCGGCTTGCGCTCTGCCGTGCCCGCCCTTCGCACGGCACCTGGCCGCGAAGCGCTACAATGCCTCCAGAAGGGAGGCACCATGGAGGAGGCCGTCAGCGAGTACCTGAGTCACCTGCGCATCGAGCGGGGCAGCTCGCCGCGCACGGTGGAGGCCTACGCGCGCGACCTGCGCGACTACGCCTCCTTCCTCGCCGGCTGCGGCGCCCTCGCGCCTGATGACGTCGATCGCGCGCTCATCGGCGCCTACGAGGCCGATCTGGTCGAGCGCGGCTACGCGCCCGCCAGCGTGAAGCGGCGCGTGTCGGTGGTCAAGGGGCTCCACCGCTTCTGCCTGCGCGAGGGCCTCGCCCAGGCAAACCCCGCCGACGCCCTGCCCCTGCCCAAGGTGCCCGAGCGCCTGCCTGACGTGCTCTCCGTCGCCCAGGTGGAGCGCCTGCTCGACGGGCTGGACGGCACGGCCCCGCGCGATTTGCGCGACCGAGCCATGCTCGAGGTGCTCTACGGCTGCGGCCTGCGCGTGAGCGAGCTCACCGGGCTCGACGGCGACGAGGCGTGCTTGGACGAGGGATTCCTGCGCGTCACCGGCAAGGGCGACAAGCAGCGCATCGCCCCCATTGCCGGCACCGCCGTCCGCGCGCTCGCGCGCTACCTGGAGGAGGGCCGCCCCGCGCTTGTCCGGCCCGGGTCGCCGGGCGCGGTGTTCCTCAACGCCCGCGGCGGCCGCCTCTCGCGCCAGAGCGTGCACGCCGTGGTGGCCCGCGCCGGCTGCATGCTCGGCATCACCGACCTGCACCCGCACACGCTGCGCCACTCGTTCGCCACGCATCTGCTCGAAGGCGGCGCCGACCTGCGCGTCATCCAGGAGATCCTCGGGCACGCGGACATCTCCACCACGCAGATCTACACCCATGTCGACCGCACCCACCTCCAGGCCGAGTACGTCGCCGCCCACCCCCGCGCCCGCCGCTAGCCTCCCGGCGTCGCGCTTCGCGCCGCCGGGCGCCGCCCGCGCCCTGCTGCTGCCTTGGCCTTAGATGGAGCTGCTGCGCCCCTTTCGGCGCCTTGTCCGCGCGTTCACCCGTCCGGCGCCGTGCCCTGCGGCTTCCGTACGCCTTTTGTCGTGGGCGCGGGAGATGTTTCACGTGAAACATTCGGGTGTTTGATGGCAGGGGGCGGGCGAGAGTGATGGGACGAACTGAGCGGAAGCGTTGAACAATGGGTAGACAAAACGTCCCGCGGAAGATGTTTCACGTGAAACATCCCTCCCTGAGCGCCGCGTCCGCCCCATTGCGCTCCGCTCGCTTGGTCGGCATCCGCCCCTGCCGCGTCCGCCCCATTGCGCTCCGCTCGCTCGGTCGGCGCCCTCCCCATGTGCTCCGCCTAGCCGCCCGCAGCAGGCGCTCCTGCCGCCGGCGCCGCCCCATCGTTTCCTGCAGCGCCGCGCTCCTGCCTCCCCACGCGTCGTCCCATCGTGCCCGGCTGGTGCCCCACGCAGTTTCCTCGCCTAAATTGGCCAAAAAGCACGGTTTGACGACGAGAGAGGCCCTTGTCCGGGCGGCCGCGCAGCTAGTTCTCCGAAAACCGCAGGTCACGTTCGGCCGTCTTTGCGAGAGGGCGCCTCTAGGCCCTGCCGCGTGTCGTCAAACCGTGCTTTTTGGCCAATTTGCCGCCGAGTTTTGCACGCATGTCCCCCGTACCCTTCCTGCACGTCCCATGCGTCCGCGCTCGGCCCCGCTTCGCGCCTCCGCGCTCGCCTGCCCACCCTGCGTGAAGAAGTAG
>CANSQW010000224.1 GCA_947649215.1 uncultured bacterium
GGGATGGCGTCGGCCGGCTCCTCGCCAGTGCGCCCCACGCCCACGATGCCAGCCAGGCTGGCCGCGCGATCGGTGGAGACGGCGGACGCGCTGGCCGTCAGCGGCAACGGCGCCGCCGCCTTCGCCTCCTCGGCCAGGCGCGGAAGCGCCTGCTCGACGGCCGCCATGGCACCGGGGCCCGTCGCCCCGGCGGCATGCGCGGCAGCCAGCTCGGCATCAAGGCCGCCCAGGAAGCGCTGCCCCGCCGTCTCCACGGCGTAAGCCTCCTCGGCCGCAGCGGCCTGGCGCTGGGTGAGCGTGTAAGACGCCTGGGCCGTGGTGACGGCAAGCACCGCCATGACGGCCAGGCACAAGATGATGATGAGCGCGAACAGGCTGATGGGGCCCATGCGCACCGAACCGCGGCTCTTAGCCATTGGCGCCACCTCCCTGCGCGTCTGCCGCGCCCGCGCCGCCTGCGGCCCCCGCCACATAGCGCGCGGTCGCGAGGCTGAACACTTCCTCGCCGTCGGCGGTCACCGCGATGCTCGCACGATACAGCACGCCGGCAGGCAGCGGCTCGGGCACGACCTCGCAAGCGACGGTCAGGCCATCGCCCGCTTCGTCGGCGCTCGCGTAGGCGCCGCCCTCGTCCGGCTCGCCCATGCCGGCCAGCGGGTCGGCGGCGAAGCGCTCGGCGCGGTTGGATGCGAGCTCCACGGCCTGCTCCAGCTGAACGTTCTGGCGTCCCGTCTCGTTGGCGTCGCCGAACAGCTGCATGAACACTGCCAGGCAGCCGGCGAGGAACACCAGCAGAATGAGCGCCTCTACCACGAAGGCGGCGCCGGGCCACACCGCGCGATCGGCGGCGGTGCGTCGCCTCATCGAGCGATCAGCGAATCCCTGAGGCATCTCACGCACCTCCCCTCACGCTGCGCAGGGCCACCTCTGCTCGCCCCTCGTCGGTGACGATGGTGAGCAGGCCCTGGGAATAGGTGAAGTCGAACGTGCCCGTGGCCACGACGGGCGTGGCCTTGTCGGGCGTATAGGGCGTGCCGGCGACGGAGTATTCCTCCACCACCTGGCCGCGGTACAGGTAGATGCGCGTCTCGTAGGTGCCGTTGGCCAGGCGCTCGGTCAGCACGAGCGAGCGCCCCTCGGGGCCTGCGCCCACCGACACCGCGTCGATGGCGTCAGACGAGCGCACGCTGTTCACCAGAAGCCCCATGGCCAGGCGATCCTGGTCGGTCTGGCTCCGCATGTCCGAGAGCGCGCTGTACACCCGCGTGCCGGCCATGATGGCCAGCAGCAGCGTGATGACGAACAGCGCGAACAGCAGCGCCGTGAACACGCGGCCATACTCGCCCGTGCGCCCTGCGCCCCGGTCGATGGCGGAGGTCAGGCCCCCTTGCACCGCATCCATGAACTGAACGTCGCGTTCGCCCTGCCGGTCTTGGTAGCTCATCGCGGCACCACCACCACGCTGGGCATCACGTTGCCCGCGAACGCCTCGTAGGTGATCACGTAGTCGTCGTGGTTGACGCGCAGGCCGTACTCGCGCTCGAGGTAGTCGAGCGACGAGGGGTACGCCCCCTCGATGGCGCAGCACTGCATGGCCGCATCGAGCACCGTGTCGCGCACGGCTGCGGCGCCCTGCTCGCGCAGGGACGCGCTCACCACGCCGAATCCGACGACCACGGCTGCCACCAGGAGGCACGCGACCAGCGCGGCAACCACCCGGCGACGCCGTCGGCGCCTGATGTCTCGGGTTGTCTGCTCGTGGTACATGGCAGCCTACCCGATGGATCCCATGATGCCGATGAGCGGCAGCATGACCGAGATGAGGGTGGCTCCCACGGCCACGGTGAGGAAGGCGGCCAGGGCCGGCTCCGTGGCATCGATCACGCGGTCGATCTGCACCACCGCGTCGTCGAAGAAGGTGCCCGACAGCCGGTCGAGCACCGCGTCCAGGCTGCCGGAACGCGATCCGATGGTGAGCATGCGCGCGTACACCGGCTCGAACACGCCATGGTCGCCGATGGCCTGCGCCAGGCTCTTCGCGGTGACGGGGCTGATCATGGCCTCGTAGGCCGCGGCAGCCTTCTCGTACAGCGCGTCATGCTCGACGGTGGCAAGCGCCTCCTTCATGGCATCGTCGGTGTTCACGCCCGAGGCCGTGTAGATGGCCACCGCCGACGTGAAGCGCGAGAGCGCCAGCTGGTACATGGCCTGACGCGTGAAGGGAATCTTCTCGAACAGGCGCATGATGGACTGGCGGCCGCCCTCGCTGCGGCTGGCGATGACCCCTGCCAGCGCCAGCACGGTGCACACGAGCGTCACCACCAGGGCCACCCAGCCGATGCCGATGGAGATGGCCACCGCATTGAACGAGCCGGTGGTCAGGCCGCCGGCCAGGTTATCGTAGACGCCCACGAACACGGGCAGGATGACCGCCACGGTGAACGCCAGGATCACGCTCATCAGGCACAGCAGCGCCGCCGGGTACCCGATGGACGAGCGGATCTTCGCGAACAGCCGGTCCTCCTCGTCGTAGTAGACGCCGAGCGAGCGCAGCACCTCCTCCAGGCGACCCGATGTCTCGCCGACGCCCACCATATCCACGGCGTAACGCGGGAACGCCCCCGAGGCCTCCATGGCCTGGGAGAGCGTAGCGCCGCCGATGAGCCCGACGTAGACGCGGTCGCAGGCGCGCTTGAAGGCGCTGTCCTCCATGTTCTCGGAAAGCATCGACACGGCCTCGTCGGTCTGGATGCCCGCCGACAGCATGAGCGCGGTGCTCTCGCAGAAAGCGCTCAGCGCGCTGCTTTCCAGCAAAGACTTGCTCATTCCTTCGCTCCTTCGTTCTCCACCCCCGCCGAGCGGGGCCCTACGTTATCGCCTGACCGCGCGTCAGTAGACATAGCGGTCGGTATAGGTCGTTCCGTCCCCGATGGTGCCGCCCGCGCCGGCCGCCGCGAAGGTCAGGTCGATGCGCGTCCACGTGTCGGGGTTCACGGTTATCTGGGCCGAGACCCAGCGCCCGTCGATGTAGATCATGTTCCACGCATGGTAGATGTTGTCGGGCGAGACGTATCCCGTCACTATCTGGCAGGGAATCCCCAGGCTGCGGAACATGGCCGCGGCCAGCGAGGCGTAATCGAAGCAGATGCCGTCTCGCGACGAGAGCGTGGAATCCGGGTTGGGCACGTAGCCCGTGGCGTCGGCCAGCTCGGCCGCCTTGGCCTTGTCGTAGGTGATGGTGTCCACCACCCAGTCGTAGATCGCCCGCACGACCTCGCCCTCGTTCTGAGCGCCGGCGACCAGGCTGCGCGCCTGGGTCACCGCCGCGCTCGAGGGCGTGTAGTTGCAGAAGACGTTGGGCACCAGGTAAGGCGCGAACTCGCTCTCCAGCTTCACGTCCGCCGTGGCCGAGGCCACCTCGACGTAGC
>CANSQW010000225.1 GCA_947649215.1 uncultured bacterium
CCCCGGCGCCCCTGCCGCGCCCGGCGCCCCCAAGGCCCCGGGTGCTCCCGCGGCCCCCGGCGCCCCCAAGGCGCCCGGCCAGAACTAGGCGCTTCCCCCGGACTGCACGGAAGAGAGGAGATGGCGATGGAAACGGTGAAGTTCGTCCGGCTTGAGGCCGAGCCCAAAGACCGCGGGCAGCGCGTCGAGGTGGACGTGGTGGCCTCCGGCGCCGACGTGGCCGCCGCCATCTCCGAGTTCTACCGGCTCATGGCGCGGGTGAGGGGCATCGACGACGCCGACGAGGGCCAGGTGCGCGAGCGCCTGGACGAGCTCGTGGGCGCCGACGTGGCGTGCGAGGCCCTGCGGGACTTCGTGCTCAACCGCCTCACCACCGCGGCCGTGCGCCAGGTTGACGTGGACACGGTGCTCGCGCCGGGCGTGCACGCCGAGGAGGATCCGGTGGCGGGGGAGGACTTCGCCTTCACCGTGAACCTGATCCCCCGCCCGGTGGTGTCGCTCACGAGCGTCGAGCCGGTCCACGTGAGCCCGGCGACGGTGGCCGTCGAGGAGGCCGACATCGACGAGCAGCTGGCCTACACGGCCCGGCAATTCGCCGCCCTCGTCCCCGCCGACCACGCCGATGTGCGCGAGGGCGACTTCGCGCTCATGGACGTGGACCTGCTGCGCGACGGAAAGGCCGTGAAGGACCTCTCCGGTCTGCGCCGCGTCGTGGAGGTGCGCCGCGGCCTTCTGCCCGACGCCTTCATCGACGGCGTGGCGGGCATGGAGGCGGGCGACATCCGCAAGCTCGCCTTCACCCTGGAGGGCCTGGACGGGCCCGAGGAGTACAAGGCCGACGTGTGCCTGTGGGAGGTGCAGGCCCGCCGCGAGCCCGTCATCGACGACGCGTGGGTGGCGGAGAACCTGCCCCAGTTCGGCGACGTGGCGGGATTCCGCGCCTACGTCCGCGCGGACCTGGAGGGCCAGGCTGCCCGCGTGGAGCAGCAAGACCTCGTCTACCAGGTGCGCGCGGCCCTCGAGCGGCGCCTCGAGGGCACCATCCCCGACGAGATGTACCAGGACGCCAAGGACTCGCTCATGGCGTCTACCATGCGCAAGCTCGACGCCGAGGGGTCGAGCCTCGACAAGTACCTGGCCGAGCACGACATGGCCCAGGACGCGTTCAACATGAACGTGTTCATGCAGGCCTCCGAGCTTCTGCGCCAGAACCTGGCGCTCGACGCGCTCGCCCGGGCGCGCGGCATGGGGGTCACACCTAATGACATCGCCCGCGCCAAGCAGGCGCTGCCGCCCGCGGCCGCTGCCCTCACCGACGATGAGCTGGCCGAGCGCGGCATGCTCGCGCCCCTGATCGAGCGCATTCGCAGGGAGAAGGCCCTCGCCTGGCTGCTGGAGACGGCGGTCGTGGAGGAGGCTGGACGATAGGGAGCACGACGACGGAGGGAAGGGGTTTGCGGTTATGAACGAGACGACGATCCTGGCCGAGCAGGCAGCGGGGCTGACCTACGACGACTTGCCGGCGGAGGTGGTGCGCAAGGCGAAGCTGCTGCTCCTCGACCAGCTGGGCTGCCAGCTGGCCTTCGCCACCCTGCCATGGGGCAAGGCGGCTGTGCGCTACACCGCCGCCAAGCACAGCGCCGGCCGCAGCACGGTGGCCTACTACGGCCTTAGGGCCAACGCCGAGGACGCGGCCTTCTGCAACGGCGTGTTCGGCCACGGCTTCGAGATGGACGACGTGGAGATGCAGACCACGAGCCACCCGGCCGTCTGCGTGGTGCCGGCGCTGCTGGCCGTCGGCGACGAGCAGGCCAGCAGCGGCCGCGAGGTCCTCACCGCCCTGGTGGCGGGCTACGAGACCTTCCTGCGCCTGGCCCACGCGGCCGACGCCATGCGCCACCGCTTCTTCCACTGCACGGCCGTCGCCGGCGCCTTCGGGGCCGCCGCGACCGCCGGCCAGCTGCTCGGCTTCGACGCGCTGGCCATGCGCGACGCGCTGGCCATCGCCACCACCCAGGCCTCGGGCAACACCGAGTACACCTGCTCGGGCGGCACGGTCAAGCGCACCTTGGGCGCGCTCGGCGCCTACGCCGGCGTGCGCTCGGCGCTGCTGGCCCAGGCCGGCATCACCGGGTCGGCCGAGGCCCTTGAGGGAAGGAAGAGCCTCCTCAAGGGCATCTGCGAGGGCGATCCGGAGATGACGTGGCTCTCCCTGCCCTTCGCCGAGCGGTTCCTCACCCTTGACGTGGGCTTCAAGCCCTACTGCTGCTGCGCGGCCCAGCACACGGTCATCGACGCCGCCGAGGCCCTGCGCGCCCGCGGCGTGGACGCGGCCGCCATCGAGTCGATTACCATCCTCCAGCTGCCGCGCGAGACGGGCAACGTCGGGCAGATCATCCACCCCGAAGACGTCATCCAGTCGCAGTTCTGCGGCCGCTTCGCCTGCGCGCTGCGCCTCGTCAAGGGCGGCAACGGCTACTATGACTATACGATGGAGAACATCAACGACCCCGCCATCGTGGCCCTCATCGACAAGATCGGCTACGAGTCGGACGCCGAGCGCGCCGTGCTCGCGCATGGCGACGGCCCCGCGCGGGTGACCGTGCGCCTGGCCGACGGCACGGTGATGGAGGAGACGGTGCCCTTCGCCAAGGGCACCACGCAGAACCCGCTTTCCGATGAGGAGCTGGTGGCCAAGTTCCGCGACCTCACGTCGCGCGCGCTCGCCCCGGCCCAGGCCGACCGCGTCATCGAGGTGGTCATGGGCCTGGAGGACGAGGAGAGCGTCACCCGCCTCACGAGCCTGCTCGTCGCGTAGCGCCATGGCGGCCGAGCGGCTCTGGACGATCGGGTTCGTCAACCTGCTCGCCTTCGACGTCATCTACCAGTTCGGCGCCTACATGACCAACACCATCATCTCGGTGTACGCGGTCACGCTCGGCGCCACCTACGCCGTCGCCGGCCTCATGGCCGGGCTCAACCCCGGCGCCTCCATGGCGTCGCGCCCCTTCACCGGGCTCATCGCCGATATGGTGAGCAAGAAGGCGCTGCTGGTGGCCTCGGCCGTGCTCTTCCTGGCGGCCACGCTCGGCTGCGCGTTTCTCGAGTCGCTCGCGCTCATCGGCGCGTGCCGCGTGCTCCAGGGCGTGTCCTTCGCGCTGCGCTCGGTGTGCGTCGTGGCGCTCGTGGCGCGCGTCGTGCCCGCGTCGCGGCTCCACAGCGGCATGGGCTGGATGGGGCTCTCGTCGGTGGTCTCCACCGCCGCGGGCCCCCTCATCTCCCAGCAGGTGGGCACGGCCGTGGGCTACCAGGGCAGCTTCCTCATCGCCTCGGCGCTCTTAGCCGGCGCGCTCGCGCTGGCCCTGGCCTTCCGCCGCCCGCCGAGCTCCGACGACGCGCCGCGCCGGCGCCCCACGGCCGCGT
>CANSQW010000226.1 GCA_947649215.1 uncultured bacterium
GTGGGCGGAGCGGCGTGCTCGGCGCACAGGGGCCGTCGCCCCTGCCGTGGCGGGCGACGGCCGTGTCCCGTCTCGTCGCCGCAGGTGGGGGGGGGGCTGCTCTCGTGTTGGGCGGCAAGCGCCCGCTCTCGCCGCAGCGAACGTGGAGGCAGCCTGCCTAGCATGTGGCGGCTGCGCGGCCGCCGCGTGGCGCGGCGCGCTCGTCTCCGCGGCGGGCGTCCTTGCTTCGCCGTCCGCCGTCCGCCGCCCAGGAAGGCCGTGTTCCTGGGCGCGGCCGCGCTGCCCGTGTCGCTGGCAAGCAGAGGGCCCCGGCATATGCCGGGGCCCTCTGCTCGTGCGATCGGTTGTCCTGCGCGGCGCCTACGACGCCTTGCCCAGGTCGGGGTGGAGCAGGGACGGGGCGGCGCCCAAGAGCAGGCGCGTGTACTCGTCCTTCGGGTTGTCGAAGATCTGCTCGGCGGTGCCCTCCTCGACGGCTAGGCCGCCGTTCATGACCACGATGCGGTCGGAGATGTAACGCACGGTCTGGATGTCATGGCTGATGAACACCATGGCCAGGCCGAGCTCCTTCTTCAGGTCCATCAGCAGGTTGAGGATCTGCGCGCGGACGGACACGTCCAGGGCGGACGTGGGCTCGTCGGCGATGATGGCGTCGGGCTTGAGCGAGAGCGCGCGGGCGATGGCCACGCGCTGGCGCTGGCCGCCGGACATCTGGCCGGGCAGGGCGTCGAGCACTGACTCGGGCAGGCCCACCATCTCGATGAGCTCGTGGACGCGGTTCTCGCGGTAGGCCGCGTCGCCCACCTTGTGGACCACCATCGGATCCATGAGCTGGTCGTGGATGGTCATGCGGGCGTTAAGCGCCGTGGCCGGATCCTGGAACACCACCGAGATGACGCGGCCGATGACGCGGCGGTCGGCGGCCGTGCGGTTGGTGACGTCCTTGCCCTTGAAGTACACGTGCCCGCTCGTCGGCTTCTGCAGGCCGCACATGACGTTGGCCGTGGTGGACTTGCCGCAGCCGGACTCGCCTACGATGCCGATGGTCTCGCCGGGCATGAGCTTCAGGGTGAGGCCCTTCACGGCCTGGACCTTGTTGGGGTGCAGGATGGAGCCCGTGCGCGTCTTGAAGGTCACCTTCACGTCGTCCAGGAAGATGATGGGGGTGTCCTTGTCGACGGCCTCGGCCGTCTCGTTCAGCTTCTCGTTCTCACTCATAGCAGGGGACCTCCCGGAACGTAGGGCTCTATGCCAAGGCGCTTGAGCTCGCTGTCAGGCAGCTCGGCGTAGTAGTGATCGGTGTCGCCGTAGCGCTTGAGCATCGGGCGGATGGACGAGGTCTGATCCGGGTGGCTCGAGCGCGGGGTGAAGCGGTCGCCCTCGGGGAAGTCCTTGGGGCTGGGAACCGAGCCCGGCACCTGGTGCAGGCGGTCGCCGCCCGCCTCGATGGAGAGCACCGAGCCCAGAAGGCCGCGGGTGTACTCGTGGATGGGGGCGGTGAGGATGTCCTTCACCGGGCCCTGCTCCACCACCTGGCCGGCGTACATGACCGTGATGGAGTTGGCCACCTCGGCCACGAGCGCCAGGTCGTGGCTCACGAACACCATGGCGAACCCGAGCTCCTGCTGGAGGCGGTTGAGCAGGTCGACGACCTGCTTCTGCACCGTCACGTCGAGGGCGGTGGTGGGCTCGTCGGCGATGATGACCTTGGGGTCGCGGGTGAGCGCCATGGCGATGAGCACGCGCTGGCGCTGGCCGCCGGAGAGCTCGTGGGGGTAGGAGTCGAGCGTGCGCTTCGGGTCGAGGCCCACCAGCTCGAGCAGCTCCTCGGCGGTGCGGGTGCCGCCGCGCTTGGTGAGCTGCTTCATCTGCGCGCGGATGAGCATGGACGGGTTGAGTGAGGAGAGCGCATCCTGGTAGATCATGGCGATCTCGCGGCCGCGCAGCTCGTTCATCTGCTTCTCGTTGAGGTCGAGCAGGTTGCGGCCGTCGTAGAGGATCTCGCCGGAGATCTGGGCCTTCTTGTCGAGCAGGCCCATGATGGTGAGCGAGGTGATGGACTTGCCGCAGCCGGACTCGCCGACGAGGCCCATGGTCTGGTGCGGGCGCACCACGAAGGACACGTGGTCGACCACGTTCACGTCGCCGTGGCGCGGGAACTTGATGCACAGGTCGCGGACCTCGAGGATGGGCGGCACGTCGGTGCGCGCCTCGAAGCGGTCGCTGCGCAGGCCCTCCATCTCCTTGAGGCGCGCGAGGCGCTTCTCGAGCATCTCGGCCTGGGCGGCGTAGGCCAGCTTCGGGTCGGCGACCATGCGGTCGGCCTCGCGCCCGGAGCTGAGCTTGTCGTCGCCGGCGGCCACGGGCGCCTTGGGGGCGGCGGCCAGGGCGTCGGTCATGCCCTCGGAGAGGATGTTCAGGCACAGCACGGTGATCATGATGGCGAGGCCCGGGAACAGCGCCTGCCACCAGCGGCCGGCCAGCACGCCGTCACGGGCATCGGAGAGGATGTTGCCCCAGGTGGGCGTGGGCTCCGGGATGCCGGCGGAGATGAACGACAGCGACGCCTCGAACACGATGGCGTCGGCCACGAGCACGATGGTGAACACCATGACCGGCGCGATGCAGTTGCGGATGACGTGCTTCGTCAGGATCCAGGGCGCCTGGGCGCCGGAGACGATGACCGCGCGCACGTAGTCCTGGTTGTACTCGCTCATGACGTTGGCGCGCACGATGCGGGCGATCTGGGGGATGTAGAGGAAGCCGATGGCGAAGATGAGGGCCGGGAGCCGGTTCTCCGCCGTGCCGTTGGCGCTGAACACGATGACGAACGTGGCGGCCAGCGCGATGCCCGGGAACGACATGATGATGTCGAGGATGCGCATGATGAGGTTGGACAGCCACGGCCGCGCCACGGCGGCCAGCGCGCCGATGATGGAGCCGAGCACGAGCGCGAAGGCGGTGGCGCCCAGGCCGATGACGAGCGAGTAGCGCGCGCCGTACATCATGCGCGACAGCACGTCGCGGCCCTTGTCGTCGGTGCCGAAGAGGAACTCGGCATCGGGCGCCTGGCGCGCGGTGAAGATCTCGTAGGGGTTGTGCGGCGCCAGGAAGTTGGCGAACACGGCCACCAGCACCACGGCCAGCAGCACGACGAAGGAGATGCGCGCGCCGACGGACATGTTCTTCCAGCGGCGGAAGCGGACCTTGCCGCCCTCCATCTTCCGGGTGGTCTTCTCACGTAGTTTCACCATGGCGCTACACCGTCCTAATCCGCGGATCGATCAGGATATAGAGCATATCCACGATGATGTTGATGACGATGAAGGCGACGGCCACGCACAGCACGACGCCCTGCACGAGCATGACGTAGTTGGACTGGATGCCCGAGAGGATGGCCATGCCCATGCCCGGCAGG
>CANSQW010000227.1 GCA_947649215.1 uncultured bacterium
CTGCTCGCCCGCGCGGCGGGGGAGGCGGGCGTGGCGGTGGAGCCGGCGGCCGAGCCGCTGACCTATGCGAACCTGGCAGGCTACGGCTCGACCATCCGCCTCATGCGCGACTTCGGCGTGGGGCTCCAGGACGACGCCGACTTCCAGGAGCTGGTGGAGCTGCTCAACCGGCGCCACGGCCTCGACGGCATGCCGGCGGCTGACGCGATGCTCTTCCGCTCGCCTGCCCGCGAGGACGCCAACCGCTTCATCGCGGCCACCTTGGGCGAGCTGGGGCTGCCGTGCATTCGCATGCACATGGAGGAGAACCTCCAGGGCATGCCCGTGCTCTGCGTGATGGCCCAGGCCGAGGACGCCCCGCGCCTGGCCACGCTGCGCAACGCCTTCGAGGGCGGCGGCGTGCTCGTGCTCGAGGACATCGACCTGTGGGGTGCGCCGCTCGGCGACTACGGCGAGGAGGCGGACAGCTTCCTCATGATGCAGCTCTCGCGCGGCGCCCGCGAGGCGCTCACGCTCATCCGCTCGGCGGTGGAGAACCCGGATGTGCGGGTGCTCGCGTCCGCGTCGTCGGCGGCCGACATCGACGAGTACTTCCAAGAGCTTCTTGAGGGCGCCGTCATCATCGACATCGACTACCCCACGCCTGAGGAGCGCGTGGACATCTGGATGGACATCGCGCGCGAGCATCCCTCGCTGCGCGGCGTCAACCGCTCCGACCTCGTGCGCCTGTCGGCCAACATGCCGCGCTACGACATCTACATGGCCGCGCGCGAGGCGGTGGAGGAGGCCTACAAGACGGGCCTCATGATGCGCCGTTATCAGCCGGTCACCCGCGATAACCTCTTCGACAAGCTGGCGGCCTACCAGCCGCTGGACTCACGCGAGTACCGCGAGCTGGAGGAGGCCGTGGTGAGCGACTTCCGCCGCGACATGGCGGAGCTGGAGGAGTTCGTGGAGAACCTCCAGGAGGAGCGCTAGGGCCATGGCGCGACGCAGAGGGGAGGGGAGGGCGGCCGTCCGCGGGGGCGGCCGCCGTTTGCCGGGCGCGGGCGAGCTGGCGTGGCCCGAGGGCGCGCCGTCGCCTGCGGAGTTCGCATCCCGGGTGTGGGAGGAGGGCCGCGCGCGCTACCGCGACCTGCCATGGCGCGGCATCGACGACCCCTACGCCGTGCTCGTGTCCGAGATCATGCTCCAGCAGACCCAGGTAGCCCGCGTGGAGCGCTTCTGGACGCGCTTCCTCGCCGCGTTCCCCACGGTAGACGCGCTTGCGGCCGGCGCCACGGCTGATGTGCTGGAGCTGTGGCAGGGGCTCGGCTACAACCGGCGGGCGCTCGCGCTCAAGCGCGCGGCCGATGCATGCGCGGCCACCCGCGCCGGGCGCCTGCCCGAGACGGCCGAGGAGCTCCAGGAGCTGCCGGGCATCGGCCCGGCCACGGCCGCCGGCGTGGTGGCCTTCGCCTACCAGCGGCCTGCCACCTACCTGGAGACCAACGTGCGCTCCGTGTTCCTTCACGAGCTGTTCCCGGGGCGCGAAGGCGTGACCGACCGCGAGCTGCGCCCCCTCGTCGAGGCCACGTGCGACGCGGCCGACCCGCGCGGCTGGTACTACGCGCTGCTCGACTACGGCGCCTACCTCAAGGGGGCGCACGCCAACCCCTCACGCCGCAGCGCGCACCATGCGCGGCAGTCGGCCTTCGAGGGGTCGCGCCGCCAGAAGCGCGCCTGGGTGGTGCGCCGCGTGCTGGCCGCCGAGGAGGGGGTGGCCGCGGCCACGGTGCTCGCCGAGCTCGACGCCGCCGAGCGGGCGGCGGGGCGTGGGGCGGTGGACCCGGCGCTGTTCGACTCCATCGTGGACGACTTGGCCGTCGAGGGGTTCTTCACCAGCAAGGACGGGAGGCTGAGGGCCTGATGGGCTTCGTCGAGCTGCTCATCGTGGCGGTGGGGCTGTCGGCGGACGCCTTTGCCGTGTCGGTCTGCAAGGGGCTGTGCATGCGCCGGGTGAACTGGCGCCACGCCCTGGTCATCGCCCTGCTCTTCGGCGCGTTCCAGGCGGGCATGCCGCTTGTCGGCTGGCTGTTGGGAACGCAGTTCGCGGCCCTCATCACGCCCATCGACCACTGGGTGGCCTTCGGGCTGCTCGGCCTCATCGGCGCGAAGATGATCTGGGACGCGGTTCATGACGACGAGGACCCGGCGGCGAGCTGCCCGGCCGAGGGCGCGCCGCTCGATGTGCGCGAGCTCGTGCTGCTCGCCGTGGCCACGAGCATCGACGCGCTGGCCGTGGGCATCACGCTGGCCTTCCTGGGGGTGAGCATCTGGTGGGCCATGGCGGTCATCGGCGTTACCACCTTCGCGCTGTCCTTCGTCGGCGTGGCCCTGGGCAACCAGTTCGGCGCCCGCTTCGAGAAGCCCGCCGCCCTGGCCGGCGGCGTGGTCCTCATCCTCATAGGCGCCAAGATCCTCGTCGAGCACCTCGGGCTTCTCGGGTAGGGGAGGCTGGCCCGGCCGTTTTCGCGTGGGCGCCTGTCGGGGCTCCTCCCTAGAACACCGGGTAGCTGCCGAGCACCTTCACCTCGCGCAGCTTCATGCGCAGGCAGTTGAGGGCGGTCTGGGCCTCCAGGCTGTCGGCGGCGCCGGCGAACTCGATGAAGAACATGTAGTCGCCGAGCTGCTGCTTGGTGGGGCGCGACTGCACCATGGTGAGGTTGATGCCCGCGAAGGCGAACTCCGAGAGGATCATGTGCAGGGTGCCGGCGCGATCCTCGCGCATGAACAGGGCGAGCGAGGTCTTCATGCGCTCGCCGGTAAGCGCCGGGGCGGCGCCGGGGCGCCCGATGAGGGCGAACACCGTCTGGTTGCCGAAGTGGTCCTCGATGTCGCGCACGGCCACCTGCGCGCCGTGCACCTCGGCCGCAAACGCGTTGGCGATGCCGGCCACCGTAGGGTCGGCTGCGGCCATGCGCGCGCTCTCGGCGGTGGAGGTGGCCGTGAGGGTGGCGCGCCCGGGCATGCGCTCGTTCAGGAAGCGGCGGCACTGGGCGAGTCCCTGGGGATGCGAGGCCACGGTTCGCACGTCTTCGAGCGAGGCGTCGGGGTGCAGCACGAGGCAGTGATGGATGTCGACCACCTTCTCGCCTAAGATGACGGCGCCCGAGCGGAAGGCGAAGTTGTCGAGGGTGGCCGTGACCGGCCCCTCGAGCGAGTTCTCCTTGCCCACCACGCCAAACGCGCAGCGTCCGCGGTCGACGCAGTCGAACACCTCGTCGAAGGAGACGCACTCCACGAGCTCGGGGTCGTCGAGGCCCAGCTTCTCGGCGAAGTGGAGCACGGCCTCGTGGGTGTAGGTTCCGACGGGGCCGAGGAAGGCGATGGAGCGGTCGGCGTTGGCCATGGGAGGGACTCCTTCATATATA
>CANSQW010000228.1 GCA_947649215.1 uncultured bacterium
CAACTGCCTCATCGGGGCGGGCGCCCTGGTCACCGGCAGCGCCGATATCCCCGACGGCATGCTCGTGGTGGGCAGCCCCGCCAAGGCCAAGCGCCCCCTCACCGACGAGGAGCTGGCCGGCCTGCGCGAGAACGCTGCCGAGTATGTCGCCATCGGGCGCGACCTGGCATCCCAGGGGCTGCTGGCCGAGGGCTGCGCGCCTAACGCGTCCTGCTAGGGGCGATCGCGGCGGGGCGCCTGGCAAGGCCCGCCCGCGCGCCCTGGAGGCGTTCGGCCGAGCCGCTCGGCGGCCCCGGGGCGCTCAGATCGACAGCGCGACGGCCGGGCAGTGGTAGAATCGGCGCCGACAGCCGACGCTCGTGAAGGAGCCCCGATGATCTACGATACCGTCCTCGACGCCATGGGCCGCACGCCCCTCATTCGCCTCAACCGCCTCTGCGAGCCTGATGCGGCCGAGATCCTCGTCAAGTACGAGGGGATCAACGTGGGCGGCTCGGTCAAGACGCGCACCGCCTGGCAGATGATCGAGGCCGCTGAGAAGCGCGGCGACATCGGCCCGGACTCCATCATCGTCGAGCCGACGAGCGGCAACCAGGGCGTGGGCCTGGCGCTCGTCTGCGCCGTCAAGGGCTACGCGGCGCGCATCATCATGCCGGACTCCGTCTCCGAGGAGCGTCGCAAGCTCGTGCGCCACTACGGCGCCGACGTGATCATCGTCCACGACGACGGCGACATCGGCAAGTGCATCGCCGAGTGCATCGCCACCGCCGAGCGCCTGGCCGCCGAGGACCCGCGCGTCTACGTCCCCCAGCAGTTCGAGAACGAGGACAACCTGTTCGCGCACAAGTATCACACCGCGCTCGAGATCGTCGAGGACGCGGAGGGCCCCATCCACGGCTTCTGCTCGGGCATCGGCACGGGCGGCACCATCTCCGGCATCGGCCAGACGCTCAAGCGCCTCTACCCTGACGTGGAGATATGGGCCGTCGAGCCGGAGAACGCAGCCATCCTCTCCGGCGGCGGCATCGGCACGCACCTGCAGATGGGCATCGGCGACGGGCTCATCCCCGCCATCCTCGACCAGGGCATCTACGACGACATCTGCATCGTGTCGGACGAGGAGGCGCTTGCCTGCGCCCGCGAGCTCGCCCGCGAGGAAGGCCTCATGGTGGGTGTCTCGAGCGGCACCAACGTGGCCGCCGCCCGTCGCCTGGCCCGCAAGCTCGGCCCCGGCAAGACGGTGGTCACGCTGCTGCCCGACACTGGCGAGCGCTACTTCTCCACCGAGCTGTTCGCCGGGGAGTAGCTCCCTGGCGGCCGGTGACGCGCTGCGCGCTGGCGTAGGCTGCGGCGCGCCAGGCGCTTGGGCGGGTGCTCTGGCGGTGTTACGCCTTCAGGCAGGCGCGCGAGTGGCTCACTGCCAGCTTTCGGCGGGATTTTTGGCGGTGACAGCCACTTTTGGGCGTGTTTCTGGCACAAATTTGCGTTTTGGTAGGGTAAAAGCTCTCCACAGGGAGCCTCTACCTGGTGCGCGCGAGGGGCGAAAGGCGCTGACCTGGTGAAACGTTCGCAGTGCTTGGGGCTTCACGGAAAAACGGCCGCGCAAACCCTACCAAAACGCAAATCTGTGCCGAATTCGAGCGATTGGGTGGCAGTGGCGCGTCTTTCTGACGTGCTAGGCGCTCACGTAGGAGTAGAGGGCGTCGGAGGCGTCGAGCACCTCGTCGAAGGTCCAGCTCTCGGCGCTGCGCTCCGAGCTCGCGGGATCCACCAGCACGAGCAGGCTATGCTCGTTGATGCCGGTGAGCACCACACAGGACACCTGGTCGTCGAAGGTGCCCGCGCGCGTCACGCACACGACGGGCTGCCCGTTGCCAAGCGCCTGGCGCAGCGCGAGCGCGTCGGGCTCAAGCGCCTGGGCGGCAAGGCCGGCGTCCGCGGCACCGTCGGTGAGCAGGGCTATCACGTCGTCGCGTGCGGGGGAGGCCACGCGTGCGCTCTCGGCCCAGCCGGCGAAGTCGAGCGGCGTGCGCGAGCGGTCGCCCGTCTCCTCCACGTAGACCATGCACAGCGCGCACGGCGCCGCGCCCGACTCCCCGATGGTGGTCACCCCGTAGGGCGCGCCGGCCCACCGCTCGTCGCCCTGGTAGATGGCGGGCACGACGCCGCGCGTCCAGCCGCCGCGAGGGGTGCTCACATCGGGCTTGAGGTCGGCGGCGAAGTACTGCTGCGCGTCGGCGCTGCGCGCAGGGGCGATCCACGTGAAGGCGATGACAGCCGCCATGCACAGAAGCCCGGCGAGCCCGATGGCGAAGGCCCAGGTGAGCCGCGTACCCGGCGCATGGGGCGCGACGAGGGCCGAGGCGGCGGGCGTGCGGGCCTGATGGGCGGGAACGTAGAAGCCCTCGGCCGCTGCGGTGCCGGCGCTTCGCCGGGCGGGCGCGAGCGCTCGAGCCGGGCCGAGCAGCAGGTCGCGGGCGCGCTCGGCGAGGGGCTTGTCGGCGCGGTCGGCTTTGGCAAGCCCGTGGCGCAGGGCCTGCCGGAAGGCGGTGGGGGAGAGGAAGCGCTCTTCGCGCGCAGGGGCCTCGACGCCGACGCCGGCCTGGGGTTCGGGGGCGCCAGCCGCCTGCGTGGGTGCGGGGCCGCCGTCCTGGACGATGCCGGCAGCCGCGAGCATGGCTGCTCCCACGGGAGCCGCGTTGGCGGCAGCGGCGACGCCGTCTTGCGGGACTGCCGCCTGGCTCGCCGCGGCGGTTGCGGCGTCGTTGCCCGCAGGGAAGCAGGGCGTCAGGGGCTCGGCTTCGCGGCCAAGGGCGCAGGTCGGCTCGGCGGCGCGGTCAGCCTGCGGTATCGCGCGCCGGGCGCGACGGAAGGTGACGCCCTGGGCGTTCTTGGCACGGCGGCGCGTGGGCTTCTTGCGGGCGGGGCGCGCCGTCCCCTCGGCGCGGGTGAGGGGGAAGGGGCGGGATGAGTCGGCTCGACGACGGGTCGGCATGGCTCCCTCCTCTCGGTGACGCGGTGGTACTCATAGCTGAGCATAAGGTGCCCTCCCGCGCGCCCGCGACCACGTCGAAGTCCCCGTTGGCAACCCATGGCCGCGCCGTAACCAGCCGGTAAGGTGCCGCAGGAATCGTGCGCAGGGGCTGTATCGGCGGCGCCTCCGCACGATGAGAGTCTCCAAGATTCTCGACGCCCCCGGATCCTTCTGGGCGATATGGTGACGGGGCACGGTTCACGGTCTGTTCCGCCCTGCCAAAACCGAGACGCAAGGGGCGCCTGCCCGCCGGTGGCGAAAACACCCCTTGCGTCTAACGAATCGTGGAGTATACTGCTCAGCCATAAGTTCATACCTCCAAATGCGTTGACGAGGAGCGGCGGGGCGAACCCACCTTCCCAGAGAGCCGGCGGTC
>CANSQW010000229.1 GCA_947649215.1 uncultured bacterium
ACGCAGGCCGGGTTGTCGCAGTGCTGACAGCCCATGGGGATGTTGCGGATGGTCAGGTTGGGGTAGGTTCCCACCGGCGTGTCCATGTTGGGGCCGCCGTCGGTGAGGATGCGGTTCCACCAGATGGTGTCGGGCAGGTTGTTCTCAACCTTGCAGGCCACGGCACACGAATGGCAGGAGATGCAAGACTTGCTGTCAATGACAAATCCGTAGCGTGTCATTAGTTATCCTTTCCATCCCAGGGGCGGATCTCGCAGAGCACGTCCATGAAGTTGTTGTTGACGATCCACACGTCGAACTCCGTGGAGCTGAGGTTGGACCAGCCGCCGCCCTTGTGCTGGCTGAGCTGCCAGCCCTTGGGGTACACGAGCGTGCCAGGGCGAATGGCCTCCGAGTAGATGGCCTTGGCCACGGCGGTGCCGCGGTCGTTGTAGGCCTCCACGTAGCTCTGGTCCTCGATGCCGCGAGCCTTGGCGTCCGCCGGGTTGATCTTCACGATGGGCTCGGGGTCGATCTCGCGCAGCAGCGGGGTGCTGAACCACTGGGAGTGCACGCGATAGCGCGGGCGCTCGCTCATGAGCACAAGCGGGTACTTCTCGTACAGCGGGTTCTCCGGCCAGGCCTCCAGCGGCGGCTCGAAGTGGGGCAGGCGCTCTGCCGCCACCTGCTCGGGCGTCGGGGTCTTCGTGGTGGGCGTGCGCGGGGCCGGCGTCTCGCGGTAGAACTCGAAGCGGCCGGTAGGCGTGGCGAAGGCGCCGTTCTCGTAGGCGATGTAGGGCTTCTTCTCGGCATCGCCGGGGATGAAGCGCACCTGCTTCTTATCGCGCAGGTTGTCCATGCTGGCGCCCACGGCCGTGGCGACAGATCCGCTGAACAGGCTGTCGAGCACCTCCGATGTGCTCTGGGTGAAGAACTCGCCCAGGCCCAGCTTCTCGGCCAGCTCGGCAACGATCTCCGGGTCGGGCTTGGACTCGTAGAGCGGGTCGATGGCCTTCTCGTTGTAGTTGTACGAGGAGCACTGGCCGGCGTTGGCCACCTCCTCCAGCTCGAACCACTGGGCCACGGGCAGCACCATGTCGGAGTACATGGCCGTGTCGGTGAGGGCGGAATCGGCCGTTACCACATAGTCCATGGCGGGGATGATGACATCGGTCCACGCATGGGTGTCGGTGTGGGTGTTGAGCGGGTTGGCCGAGTACATCCACAGCATCTTGATGTCAGCGTCCTTGCCCTGGAACTTCTTCTGCTCCACGACGTTCTTGAGGTCCACGCTGGCGATGTTGAAGCCGGTGCTGGGACCCTTGGGCGCCGTGTACTGGGCGGCGGCGATGTTGGTGATGAGGCCGATGCCCCAGAAGGCGCCGTAGGACGCGCCCGGCTTGCCGAGGTTGCCCAGCAGCGCGCAGAGCGTGAGGCCCGCCACGGTGGTCTGGCCGCCGTTGTTGTAGGCCTGCGGACCGTAGCCCTCGTAGTGGTAGACCGGGCCGTCGATGACGATGTCGGCCAGCTCCTCTATCTCCGCCACGGGAATCTCGGTGAGCTCGGAGACCTGCTCCACCGTGTACTCCATGATGTTGTCCTTGAGCAGGTCGAAGGCCGTGCGGCACTCGACGCCCTCGAAGTCGGCCGTGCCCTCGATCTCCGGCGCAGACGCGTCAGTCTCGGGAACGATGGCGCCATCGGAGAGCACCATCACCGGGTCGAGCATGACCTCCTGCCCGGTGGTGGCGTCCACCTGGCCGGTAGGCGTGGGCGCCACGCCGGTGTCGCTGCGTCGCAGGAACTTGCCCGTGTCGGAGCGCACGAGGTACGGCGCCACGGTGTGCTGCTGCAGGTAGGCCACGTCATGCGCCTCGCGCTCGATCACCAGCCGCATGAGCGCCAGCTTGAGCAGCGTGTCGGTGGCGGGACGCAGGGGGATCCACTTGTCAGCCTGGCCGGCGATCTGCGTGAAGATGGGGTCGATGACCACCAGCTTGACGCCTGCGGCCTTGGCCTCCTTGATGAGGTGCCAGTTCTGGATCTGCGCGTCGGTGATGTTGGCGCCCCACACGACGATGGACTTGGCGTTCTTGGCATCGGTGGGCTCGTTGCCGTTCCACATCATCATGCCCATGAGGGGGCTGACGTAGTTGCCGGCCACCGCGTACATGCCGTAGTAGCTGCCCATGTCCAGGCAGGGGCCGATGTTGCTCGCGTTGAGCAGGGCAATGAGCCGGCCGTAGGCGCTCGTGATGCCGGCGGCCTGGTTGCCCGAGGCCGTCAGGAACGCCACGGCCGACTCGCCGTACTTGCCCTGGATCTCCTTGATCTTATCGGCGATCTCCGTGAGCGCCTCGTCCCACGCGACGCGCTCCCACTGCCCGGCCCCGCGCTCGGTGCCCTCGGCACGGCGCATGGGGTACTGCAGGCGCTTGGGATCGTAGATGCGCTGAACGTGCGACAGGCCGCGCTGGCAGATGCGGTCGTAGCAGCTCTCGTTGTACGGCGCGCGCGTGGTCTTCATCACCTTGCCGTCGTGGACGTGCACGTTGAGGTGGCAGAAGCCGAAGCAGTTGGGACGACAGACGCCCCGGAACACCTGCTCCTCTCCGCTTGCCGAAGTCACTGGCGCAGTCCCCTCGGCCAGCGCCGTCATGGGCGCGACCCCGCCGGCCACGGCGGCGACGCCCGCCGTGGCGGCAGTCGTCTTGAGGAAGCTACGACGCGTGAGCCCGCCCTGCGGGCTAGCAGTTCCCGACATTTACTCCTCCTTTGAAGGACGTGTCGGGATATCCCCCTTGGATCATCCGAAGGCCGCAGGCAGCCAGCGGCGCGGTGCGCGCCGGAAGCCCTCCCCTTCGGCTCCCCAAGCCAAAACTCTCAGGATATCCCCCTCCGTGCGCCGCCCCGCCTCCCCGACGGCACTGCGCACCCTGATAAGAATCGGCCAAATTCTCTGGCTCGTACTATAGCGAGTTGTCATATGACAATCAAGGGGTATCCTATGACAATTTTCATTGGGCGGGGGCGCGATCGAGCCCCATCGGATCCGGGTCGCGCGAGGGGCTGGGGCGGAGCCGTTTCCCGGGTGGGATCCCCGGGAAACGGGGCGGCGCGCGCAAATCGGAGCGGTTTTGCACCGGGCGGGCGCGGGGAGGGCGGCCCGAGCGGCGGAGTGCCCGCGAAAAGCCCAGGTCGCGGATGGGCCGGCCGTCGAGGCGCGGGGGACGGGAGTGCAGAACCGTCCGTATTTGCAAGACGGGGGCCGGATCGCGAGGTTCGCGGGCCCCGAGGCACGGGACGCGACGCGGAGGGAGGGCGGCGCGCCCCGCACGTGGGGGGACCGGGCCCCTACTCCCCGTCCGCCGGCTTGAGCGGCAGGAACTTGAGGCCGGCCAGGAAGA
>CANSQW010000230.1 GCA_947649215.1 uncultured bacterium
CGCGGGGGCCTCGGCTGCGGGGGCCGCCGCCTCGGCGTCGGCCTTGCGGGGGCGTCCGCGGCGCTTCGGGGCCTCGGCCTCGGCAGGAGCCTCGGCGTCGGCCTTCTTCGCGCGGACGCGGCGGACGGGCTTCTCGGCCGCGGGGGCCGCCGTCATCTCCTCGGTATCGCTCATGCGCTCTGCACTTTCTCCCAGTCGGCCATGAAGGCGTCGAGCCCGCGGTCGGTCAGCGGGTGCTGGACCATCTTCTTGAGCACGCCGAAGGGCACGGTGGCGATGTCGGCGCCCATGAGGGCGGCCTGGGTCACGTGGTTGGCGCTGCGGATGGACGCGGCGATGATCTCCACCTTCTCGCCACCCACCGTGTTGGCGGTGAAGTCGTAGTTGCCGATGGCCTCCACGACGTTGGCCAGCTGGTCGAGGCCGTCCTCGGAGATGTCGTCGAAGCGGCCGACGAAGGGGCTGATGTAGCGGGCGCCGGCACGGGCGGCGAGCAGCGCCTGGGGCACCGTGAAGCACAGCGTCATGTTCACCGGCACGCCCTGCTGGGCAAGGGTGTGGGTGGCGGCCAGGCCCTCCACCATGGTGGGGATCTTCACCACGACGTTGGGGGCGATGGCGGCCAGCTTGAGGCCGTCGGCGACGATCTCGTCGCGGGTCATGGCCACGGACTCGGCCGACACGGGGCACTCGGGGCCGACGATCTCGCAGATGCGGCCGATGTGGGCGTGGAAGTCGTCGAGCTTGCCGCCGATGCGGGCGTACAGCGACGGGTTGGTGGTCACGCCGCCAAGCGCGCCCCAGCTGGCGGCCTCCTCGATCTCAGCGAGGTCGGCGGTGTCCAGAAAGAACTTCAAGGTGTCCTCCTCAGGGTGGTGGTTGACTATGACGCAATGCGCACGCGGCGCATGACAGCCCAGGTGGGAAGGGGAAAGATGATGCGATGTCGTTGAGGCGTCTCCTGCCGACGGCAAGCGCGACGCTGCGCCTTGGGGCGTCGGGCGGCGTTTGCGCGGGGAATAATCGACCACGCCATGGTAGCGCAACCGCGCGGAGGTTTCAAGCGCGGGAGAGGCCGTTGACCAGGCGTAGGCTGGGAGCGGGGCGCCCTCGCCCCCGAATCCCCCTCCCCAGGCGCGCCTAAGGGAGGGCCCCGCCAAGGGGCGAGGCGGGAGCCGGGGCGGCTACCCCTCGAGAAGCGAGCGGTAGAAGCAGGTGCGCTCCCCGGTGTGGCAGGCGGGGCCGGCGGGGTGGACGAGGGCGAGCAGGGCGTCGGCGTCGCAGTCGTAGCGCAGGTCCACCAGGCGCTGGACGTTGCCGCTCGTGGCGCCCTTGTGCCAGAGCTCGCGGCGGCTGCGGCTCCAGAAGACGGTCTCGCCGCGCTCGAGGGTGAGCGCAATCGACTCGGCGCTCATCCACGCCATCATGAGCACGGCGCCGTCGTCGGCGTCCTGCACGATGCAGGGGATGAGCCCGGCCTCGTTGTACGTGAGGTCGGCGATGTCCACGGCCATCACAGCCTCACGGGGATGCCGAAGGAGCGCATATGCTCCTTGACCTGGCGGATAGTGAGCTCGCCGAAGTGGAACACGCTCGCCGCGAGCACCGCGTCGGCCTCGCCTTCCAGGATGCCCTGGGCGAAGTGGTCGAGCTCGCCGACGCCGCCCGAGGCGATGACGGGGATGTCCACCGCCCGGGCCACGGCGCGGGTGAGCGCGCAGTCGAACCCGTCGCGGCTCCCGTCGCGATCCATGGACGTGAGCAGGATCTCCCCCGCCCCGCGCCGCGCGGCCTCGCGGGCCCACGCCACCGCGTCGATGCCCGTGGCCTTGCGCCCGCCGGCCACGTAGACCTCCCAGCGGTCACGGCTGCCGGCCACGGCCTTGGCGTCGATGGCGCAGACGATGGCCTGGGTGCCGAAGGCGCGGGCCGCCGCCGTGATGAGCGAGGGGTCGGCCACGGCCGCCGAGTTCACCGACACCTTGTCGGCGCCGGCGGCTATCATGCGCCGGATGTCGGCCACGCTGCGAAAGCCCCCGCCCACGCAGTAAGGCAGGTGCAGCTCCTCGCTCGCGCGGGCGGCCAGCCCCACGGTGGTGGCCCGGTCATCGGAGGTCGCGGTGATGTCGAGGAAGATCACCTCGTCGGCACGCTGCTCGTCGTAGCGGCAGGCCAGCTCGATGGGGTCGCCCGCGTCCCGCAGGTTCACGAAGTTGACGCCCTTGACGACGCGGCCGTCCTTGACGTCGAGGCAGGGGATGACGCGCTTGGTGAGCATCGATGCCCCCCTATTCCCCGTCGGCGGCCAGGTCGGCCGCCGTGAGCGGGCGCTCCTCGCGCGCCAGCGCGTCGGTCTCGCGCAGGGTGCCCGCGCAGGCCGCCACGCCCGCCTCCACGGTAAGGGTGCCCTCGTAGATGGCACGGCCGGCGATGACGCCCTCCACCGCGCCGCCGAGCGCGGCGAGCGCCTCCACGTCGGCTGCGGTCGCCACGCCGCCGCTCGCGATGACCGGGTGCCCGAAGGCCTCGGCCATGGCCGCGTAGGCTGCCGGGTCGATGCCCGTCTGCATGCCGTCGCGCGCGATGTCGGTGAAGACGAGGTGCTCGAAGCCCCGCTTCGCCATGGCCCGCGCCAGGTCATGCGCGTCCACGCCCGAGCCCTCGCACCAGCCGGCCACGGCCGCCTCTCCCCCCTTCGCGTCGATGCCCGCGCACAGAAGCGTCGCGCCGAAGCGCTCGACGGCGGCCTGGGCGAGGTCGGGGTCGCGCACGAGCGCGGTGCCGAGCACCACGCGCGCCACGCCGGCATCAGCCAGGCGGTCGATGGTCTCGAGCGAGCGCACGCCGCCGCCCACCTCCACCTTGAGGCTCGTGAGCTTGAGGATGCGCTCGACGGTGGCGAGGTTCTCCGGGCGGCCGGACTTGGCGCCGTCGAGGTCCACCACGTGGAGCCACTCGGCGCCGGCCTCCTCGAACAGCTGGGCCTGAAGGCCCGGATCCTCGTTATACACGGTCACCGCGTCGTAGTCGCCCTTGGCCAGGCGCACGGCGCGCCCGCCCAGGATGTCGATGGCGGGAAGCAGGTACATGGCAGGTCCTTTCCGCGCCCTAGCGGGCGTCCTTGGCCAGGCGGACGAAGTTGCGCAGCAGCGCCGCGCCCGCGTCCGAGCTCTTCTCCGGGTGAAACTGCACGCCCCACACCGCGCGACCCGGCGCCTGGACGGCGCAGGTGAACGGGCGAGCGTGCACGGTGCGCGCGATGGTGGCGGGGCCGTCAGGCACGGCGAAGCTGTGGGTGAAGTAGAAGTGCTCGCCCTCCGGGATGCCGTCGAACAGGGGGTTGGGCCCGGGGGCCGAGCCGGGATGCGCCCAGTCGCTCAGAC
>CANSQW010000231.1 GCA_947649215.1 uncultured bacterium
CTGGCGGTGGGGCACGTGCGCTACGGCACCACCGGCGCCCGCGTGCGCGCCAACTGCCAGCCCATCGAGGTCAACCACCGCAAGGGCCGCATGGCCCTCGCCCACAACGGCAACCTCAGCAACGCCGACGAGCTCCGCTGCGCCCTTGAGCTGGCGGGTGCCATCTTCCACACGACGAGCGACACCGAGACCATTGCCTACCTGGTGACGCGCGAGCGGCTGCGCTGCCCCTCGATAGAAGACGCGCTGTCGGCGGCGATGAACGAGATAGCGGGCGCGTACTCGCTCGTGCTGATGTCGCCGCAGAAGCTCATCTGCGCGCGCGACCCCCACGGCTTCCGCCCGCTGTGCTACGGCGTGACCGACGAGGGCGTCTACGTGGTGGCGTCCGAGAGCTGCGCGCTCGCCGCGGTCGGGGCCCGGTTTCTGCGCGACGTCGAGCCGGGCGAGATCGTCGTGTTCACGGCCGAGGGGCCGCAGGCGCGCCGCGAGCACTGCCAAAGCGCCCCGCGCGCCTCGTGCGTGTTCGAGTACATCTACTTCGCGCGCCCCGACTCGGTCGTCGACGGCGTGTCGGTGCACGCCGCCCGCCTGCGCGCGGGCGCCATCCTCGCCGAGGAGCATCCGGTTGACGCGGACGTGGTGGTGGGCGTGCCCGACTCGGGGCTTGACGCGGCGCTCGGCTACGCGCGCGCATCGGGCATTCCCTGGGGCATGGGGCTCGTGCGCAACCGCTACGTCGGGCGCACGTTCATCTCGCCCGGGCAGAGCGCGCGCCTGGACAAGGTGCGGCTCAAGCTGGCGGCGATGGGGGAGTGCGTGCGCGGGCGGCGCGTGGTGCTCGTCGACGACTCCATCGTGCGCGGCACTACGGCGCGGCGCATCGTCGGGCTTCTGCGCGAGGCCGGCGCCGCCGAGGTTCACCTGCGCATATCCGCGCCGCCGTTTCTGCACCCCTGCTACTACGGCACCGACATAGACTCCGAGGAGCATCTGATCGCATGCCGCTGCAGCGTGCCGGAGATAGCGCGTGAGCTCGGCGCGGACAGCCTGGGCTATCTGCCGGTGGAAAGGCTCGGCGAGCTGGTGGGCGGCGCGGGCGTGTGCGCGGCGTGCTTCGACGGGCGCTATCCCACCGCCGTGCCCGCCTGCGCGCCGAAGAACCGCTTCGAGCGCAAGCTCTCCGAGGGGGAGTGAGGCCCGGCGCGGCCCGACGGCTGGGCGCAGGGCCGCGGCGTCTTGCCGGGGCGCGTCGGAGCAGCCGGGCGGCCGCGCGGGCGCGGAAAGGGAGAAACCGAGGAAAGGAGGGGTCCTATGGGCCTCAAGTTCACCAAGATGCACGGTTTGGGCAACGACTACCTCTACGTGCTGGGAAACCCCGACCGGGCGGGGGAGCGCTACGGCCTGGATGCCTCCGAGCTCTCGATCCGCCTGTCCGACAGGCACTTCGGCGTGGGGTCTGACGGCATGATCTGGATTGCCCCCGCAGACGATGCCGACTGCCTGATGCGCATCTTCAACGCAGACGGCAGCGAGGCGATGATGTGCGGCAACGGCGTTCGCTGCGTGGGGAAGTACCTCTACGACAAGGGCCTTGTGGACCGCCTTCAGGTGCGCGTCAAGACGCGCTCGGGCATGAAGGGCCTGGAGCTCTCGCCGGGCCCGGACGGGATGGTCGAGCGGGTCGCCGTGCGCATGGGGCGGGCGACGGTCGATGATGAGCGCGTGGTGGAGGCGCTCGGCGCCGAGGTGCGGCTCGTGCCCGTCGACGTGGGCAACCCCCACGCGGTCGTCTTCGTCGAGGACGCCCTTGCCGCCCCGGTCGCGAGCCTCGGCGCGGCGCTTGAGCGCCATGCGGCGTTCCCCGATGGGGTCAACGTCGAGTTCGTCGAGGTGACGGGCGACAACGAGCTGCGCATGCGCGTGTGGGAGCGCGGCAGCGGCATCACCATGGCCTGCGGCACGGGGTCGTGCGCGTCTGCCGCGGCGGCCGTCCGCGCCGGCCTGGCAGACGGCGGGCGCCCCGTGCGCGTGGTCCTCGACGGCGGGGAGCTGCTGATTGAAGTTGCGTCCGACGGGGAGGTCGTCATGACCGGCCCCGCGGCGACGGTATGCGAGGGGGAGGTCGAGCTGTGATCGAGCTGAACCGGCACTACGCCGAGCTGGAGGAGTCGTACCTGTTTGCGGGCATCGCGCAGAAGGTCGCCGCCTACGAGGCGGCCCATCCGGGCGCGCGCATCCTGCGCCTGGGGATAGGGGACGTGTCCCTGCCGCTGCCCGAGGCGGTCATCGCGGCGCTTCACGAGGGCGTCGACGCGCAGGCGCGCGCCGAGACCTTCCAGGGCTACCTTCCCGAATGCGGCGCGCCCTTCCTGCGCGAGGCCATCGCGCGCCAGTACGCGGAGCGGGGAGTGTCGCTCGACGCGGGCGAGGTGTTCGTGTCGAGCGGCGCGAGCGACGAGCTGGGGGACATCCTCGACCTGTTCGACGCCTCGAGCGCGGCGCTCGTCGTGGAGCCCGCCTACCCGGCCTACGTCGACGCCAACGTCATCGCCGGCAGGCGCATCGTGCGGCTGGAGTCGGGCAAGGACGACGGCTTCGCCCCATGGCCCGACCCCGCAGCCGACGCCGACCTGATCTACCTGTGCTCGCCGGGCAACCCCACTGGCGCCCACTTCACGCGCGACAAGCTTAAGGCCTGGGTCGAGTTTGCCAACGCGCGCGGCGCCATCATTCTGTTCGACGCCGCCTATGAGGCGTTCATCTCCGATGCGGACGTGCCTCACAGCATCTTCGAGGTGGAGGGCGCGCGCACCTGCGCGATAGAGATCTGCTCGCTGTCCAAGACGGCGGGCTTCACGGGCACGCGTCTGGGCTACACCGTCATACCCTCCGCCCTCGAGCGCGGCGGCATGAGGCTGGCCGATATGTGGGTGCGCAACCGCACCACTAAGACCAACGGCGTGAGCTTCGTCATACAGCGGGGCGCGGCTGCCGTGTTCACCCCGGAGGGTCGCCGCCAGGCGGAGCGCAACATCGAGGTGTACAAGGGCAACGCGCGCGTCATCAGGGAGGCGCTCGACGCGGTGGGCGTGTGGTACTGCGGCGGCGTGAACGCGCCCTATGTGTGGATGGAGTGTCCGCGGGGCCTGGGCAGCTGGGAGTTCTTCGACTACCTGCTTGAGAACGCCCAGGTGGTCGGAACCCCCGGCGTCGGGTTCGGGCCGTGCGGCGAGGGCTTCTTCCGCCTCTCGTCGTTCGGCAGCCCCGAAGACACCGCCGAGGCCATGCGCCGCCTGAGGCGGCTGCTCGCGTAGCCGCGCCGCGCGGTGCGGCGGGCGCGCGGGCGGCGGGCGCGCGGGTGGCGTGCGCGATGGGAC
>CANSQW010000232.1 GCA_947649215.1 uncultured bacterium
CGGGCAATCCGCGCCGGCGGCGCCCCTTGCCCTTCTTCCCCTTCTTCCCTGCCTGCTGCTCGACGCTGGCCGTCATCTTCTTCATCATCTTCTTCGTCTCGTTGAACTTCTTGATGAGCTGGTTGACGTCAGTCACGGTGACGCCGGCGCCGGCGGCGATGCGGGCGCGGCGGCTTCCGTTGAGCACCTCGGGGCGGGCGCGCTCCTCCTTGGTCATGGAGTTGATGATGACCTCCATGGCATCAAGCGCCCCCTCGTCCACCTGGCCCGAGCCGAGCGCCTTGTCGCCGCCGGGCAGCGCGCTCACGAGCTTGGAGATGCCGCCCATCTTGCGGATCTGGCGGTTCATGGTGACGAAGTCGTCGAGCGTGAGGCTGCCCTTGGCCAGGCGCTCGGCCTCGACGGCCTCCTCTTCCTCCTGCTGGACGCGCACGGCGCTCTCGATGAGCGACACCACGTCTCCCATGCCGAGGATGCGCTTGGCCATGCGGTCGGGGTGGAACTCCTCGAGCGAGTCGGGCTTCTCGCCCGAGGAGATGAACTTGATGGGCTTGCCCGTGACCTCGCGGATGGAGAGCGCGCCGCCGCCGCGGGCGTCGCCGTCCATCTTCGACATGATGACGCCGTCGAAGTCCACCTGCTCGGCGAAGGCCTCCACCACGTTCACCACGTCCTGGCCGGTCATGGCGTCCACCACCATGAGGATCTGGTCGGGCTTGACCGCGTCACGGATGGCGCGGGCCTCGGCCATCATGTCGTCGTCGACGTGCAGGCGGCCGGCCGTGTCGATGATGACCACGTCGCGCAGGCTGTCGATGGCGTCCTGGACGCCCTCGCGCGCGATGGCCACCGGGTCGCGGCCGTCGCCGCGGTAGACGCGGGCGCCGATCTCGTCGCCGAGCGTCTGGAGCTGGTCGGCCGCGGCGGGGCGGTACACGTCGCCGGCCACGAGCAGCGGGGCGTGGCCCTCCTGCTTGAGGCGGTAGGCGAGCTTGGCCGCCGCGGTGGTCTTGCCCGAGCCCTGGAGGCCCACGAGCATGATGACGTTGGGGATGCGGCTGCCGAGCACGAGCTTGGAGTCGGTGCGGCCGAGGAGCCCGGTGAGCTCGTCGAGCACGATCTTGACGACGTTCTGGGCCGGCGTGAGCGAGTCGAGCACATCGGCGGTGAGGCAGCGCTCCTTCGTGCGCTTGACGAAGGCCTTGACCACCTTGAAGTTGACGTCGGCCTCGAGGAGCGCCAGGCGGATCTCGCGCATGGCGTCGTTGATGTCGTCCTCGGTCAGGCGGCCCTTGGACCTAAGGCCGGAGAAGATGCCCTGGAGGCGTTCGGAGAGGTTTTCGAGCATGGGTGCTCCCGTCGGGTAGAGCGGCTGGTCTCGGCGCGCGGCGGCGGCCCCCTCAGGCCCGTCCGCGCGCGCATCCGCTGATTATACCAGCGCGCCGGCGGCGGGAGCCGAACTCGACGGGACCTGCGCACCCCGCGGCGGCGGAGCTCAGTCGCGCCGGCGAATCAGATAGTCGCGAAAGCGGGGGATCGCGATGGAGACCATTCCGTGCCCCTGATCCTCAAGGACGCCCTGCGCCAGCAGGCGCCGCTTGTACTGGGACACGTAGTTCGCCTTCTTCCCCAGGCGAGCGCCGATGTCGCGCGTGCTGCTCTCTACGCCCTCATCCTCGAGCATCGCGTAGAGGAACCGCAGGTCACCGCGGGACAGCTCGCGGTAGGTGGTCTCGAGGATCTTCCGCTCTATGTCGCGCTCCGCGTACTCGGTGCCGCGAACCACGTCCTGTGCGCTGATCTCGCGCCGGGTCGGGGACTCATCCCACATGCGATACCCAACCAGCTGCATCATGTAGGGGAATCCCTCGATGGCACGCACTGCGCAGTCGAGCGCAGACGACTCGATGGAGCGGCCGCCCGCCTCGACGGTCTTGCGCAAGGCGTCGCGCACCGCGCCGTCGTCGACGCGGCCGAGCTGATGGTAGCTGGCCCGGCGCAGGAACGACACCGAGTCATCCCGCAGAAGGGCCGACACCTTGGAGGGAAGGCCCGCCATGAGAAGGGCGACCTTGCGCCCCTCACGCACGAAGTGCTAGTAGACCGAGGCGAGCTGGATCATGTCCTCGAGGTCAACGCGCACCTCATCCACCACGATGAGCAGGCCGACGTCATGCTCGGCCATCATGTCGAGAATCCCGCCCATGCGCGTGCGCCAGTTCCCCGGCGGCGCCTCGCGGCTCTCCCACTCGACGCCGAGGAGCTGCCCGACGTTGAAGCCGCGCAGGCGCATGCGGTCGGGCGTCTCCACGAACTCGCCGGCCGCCACGAGGGCGCGCTCCTCGATGTCCTCAAGCATGCCCGGCACGGCCGATACGCTGGCAGTCACCCATCCACGCGAGAGCGCCTCATCGGCAAGGTAGGTGAGCAGGGCCGTCTTTCCCGAGCCCCGGGCTCCCACCAGAAGCGAGACGAGGTTGGGATCGCCCATCCCCCGCTCGAAGGCGCGCACCACCTCTCCGATGATCTCGGAGCGGCCCGCCATGACAGGCGGTATCTGCCCGAAGGTGGGAGTGAAGGGATTGACCGAGAAGTCCGCCGCCATGGTGCCCCCTTTTGCTTCTTTTGCGTTCCTTTGCTTCTTTTGCTCAGTTTTGCATTTTTTGCTCAGCAGCGCAACGAAGGACTTCTCGCCTTCCCGAGACGACGGAGGAGGGCTGCGACGCTAGAGGGCGGGATGGTAGTAGACGTGGATGTCCTCGTAGACGCCGTCGAGGTTGCGGAAGCCCTCGGGGACGGTGCCCACGCGCGTGAAGCCGAGGGACTCGTAGAGGGCGACGGCGCCCACGTTGCTGGCCACCACGGCGTTGAACTGCAGGCCGCGGAAGCCGCAGGGGGCGAGCGCGGCGAGCGAGTCGGACACGAGCGCGCGCCCGACGCCGCGGCCGCGGGCCGGGGAGGCCACGGCGTAGCTCGCGTTGGCGATGTGCCCGCACCGGCCCACGTTGTTGGGATGCCGGATGGAGAGGCCCGCCACCGCGCCGTCTGCGACGGCGACGGCCGTGCGCGTCTGGGAGGCGAAGAAGGCCGCGGCCTCGTCGGGGGTGGAGAGCGGCTCGACCTGCGGGAAGGCGCGGCCGTCGCGGACGACCTCGTTCCAGATGGCGGTCATGGCCTCGAGGTCGGCCGGCTCCCAGGGACGCACCTGCACGCCCGACTGGCCCCCGTCCGCCGCCATGCTAGAACCACCGCTTCCAGAAGCCCTGCTTCTCCTGCGGCTCGGGCTCGGGCTCCTCCTCGGCGGCGGCCAGGGCCAGCTCGGCGAGCTCCTCGTCGGTGAGGGGCGCGTCGTCGGCGGGCTCGGGC
>CANSQW010000233.1 GCA_947649215.1 uncultured bacterium
GAGGAGTTCCGCGCGCTCTACCGCTCGACCGTTGGATCGGGGGTGGCCTAGATGGATACCCGCCGCGCGCCCTCGGCCCTCGCGCAGTACCGCGTCCTGCTCATGAAGGATTTGCGCCAGGAGTTCCGCACCAAGGAGATGCTCGTGTCCATGGGCATCTACGCGCTGCTCGTCATCGTCGTGTTCGGCGTGGCGCTCTCCTTCGCGCGCCCCGGCGCCGACTTCCTGGAGGTGTCCGGCGGGCTGCTCTGGGCGCTCGTCGTGTTCACGTCGCTGCTCGGCCTCAACCGCTCGTTCAGCCACGAGACCGAGAACGGCTGCCTGGAGGGCCTGCTGCTCGCGCCGCTCGACCGCGGCGTGGTGTTTCTGGCCAAGGCCACGTCCAACCTGGTGTTCCTCGCCATCGTCGAGGTCATCGCCGTGCCGCTGTACTGGGTGTTCTTCTCGTCCTTCGCCACGCCGGCCGCCACGGCCGCGCTCATCGCCGTGCCGCTCGTGCTCGGGTCGGTGGGCATCGCCGGCATCGGCACGCTGCTGTCCACCATCACCGCCGCCACCCGTGGCAAGGACGTGATGCTCGCCCTGCTGTTCGTCCCCATCGTCTTCCCGCTGCTCTACGCGTGCGTGTCCGCCACCACCGCGGCACTTGTGGGAGGCGTGCTCATGGAGGAGGCGTTCGCGACCTCGCTCGCGCTTGCCGCCGGCTATGACGTGGTCATGCTGCTGGCGTCCTGGGTGCTGTACGATTTCGTGGTGTCGTAGGCGCGCCTGCCGCGCCGAGGAGAGAGGAGGGCCCATGGCCCGAGAAGGAAAGACCCCGCGCCTGCCCGAGGCGGGGCAGTGGCCCGACAAGGTGGCGCCTGCCGCGCTCATCGCCGGCATCGTGCTCACCACCGTCGGGTTCCTCATGGCGTTTCTGACCGTGCCGCCCGTGGGCGGTGCCACCGTGGGCGGCGTCGAGCTCATCGGTGACGCCATGGTCAACCAGAAGATGCTCCTGTCGCAGAAGATCTTCTACTTCCACATGCCCGTGGCCATCACATCGTTCGTGGCGCTCCTGTTCGGCGCCTACTACAGCGTGCGCTTCCTCCTGACGAAGAACCAGCGCTTCGACACCTGCGCGCGCATCGCGCTGGAGCTGGCCCTGCTGTTCGTGGCCATGACCATGGTCACCGGCGAGATGTGGACGCGCTTCGAGTGGGGCGTGTGGTGGAGCTGGGAGCCGCGGCTCACCACCTACCTCATCCTCATGCTCATCGTCATCGCGTACTTCGTGCTGCGCAGCTCCATCGACGAGCCCGAGCGTCGCGCCACCTTCGCTGCCGTGGTGGCCGTCATCGCCGCTATCGACGTGCCCATCTGCTTCATGATCACGCGCCTCATCCCCTCGTCCATCCACCCCGTCGTGCTGCGCGAGGGGGGCATGAGCCCCGAGATGGGGCTGTGCGTGGGCCTCGCCGCGCTCGGGATGCTGTGCGTCTGCTTCGCCCTGTACCGCGCCCGCTTCCGCCAGGTTCGCCTGGTCCAGCGGGTGGACGCCCTCAAGGAAACCCTCGACGACGAACGCTAGGAGAGAGCCATGAACCCCATTCTCGCTGACATCTACTCGACCATCCTGCCCTCCGCGCCCTATGTCATCGCCGCCTACGCGCTGCTGTGGGTGGCCCTGCTCGTCTACCTCCTCATCATCGCCCGCGGCACTAAGAAGGCCGAGGCCCAGCTCGCGCTGCTTGAGGAAGCCGTGGCCGATCAGCGCGCCAAGGGGGAGTAGGCCCCTTACCGCGTGCGGTTCTGCCGGCGCCTTTTGGCGTCAGGGATCGAGTTTAGTTTCCTATGGAAAACTTTTTGGGGATCGACGGCCCTCGCCTGTGTTACCATTGGCTAACATTGATGGGGCGGCCGGAGCAGCTCGGCGCGCCGAGAGAGAGGAGAGGCCTTGAACCGCATCGTCCGCATCCTTATGATGGCCGCCGCCTGGGCGTGCTTCGCCGTCGGCTGTATCGGCATCGTCGTGCCCGTGCTGCCCACCACGCCCCTCGTCCTGCTGGCGACGTTCCTGTTCGCCAAGTCCTCGCCGCGCTGCCACCGCTGGATCTGCTCGTCTAAGGTCTACCGCACCTACGTGGTGCCCTTCCGCCAGGCAGGCGGGATGCCGCTTTCCGTGAAGGTGCGCGTGCTCGCGGTATCATGGGCCTTCATGGGCGTGAGCGCCCTGATCGTGCAGAAGCCGACGGTCTGGGTCATCCTCACGGGCTGCGCCCTGTTCATGCTCTACCTGGTGGGCTTTCGCATTCCCACCGTCGACGTCGCCCCCGTCTTGCGCCCTGGCGTCGCGGAGGAGGGCGAGTAGGTCCTCCTGCCGCCCGCCCGCGCTGTCCGCCTGCCGCTTGGGTCTGTCGTTTGGCGCGCGCCCTTCGCCGCTCGGGGGCGATCGGCCCTGCCCGCTCGCTCGGCCGGCGACCCTCGGCTGCCTTCTGGGGAGCTTGACGGCTCTGGCGCGCAGCCGTGTGGCCGAGGGCGGGCCCGCGTCCTCCCGCTGCCGCTTGGATCGGCGAATCGCGTCGCTTCCGAGGAATTCGGCGGCAGAAATGCAAATTTCGACGGTTTTGCACTCCCCGTGGCCGCTCAGACGGGGCTTTCTCCGGCTTCGGAGGATAAAACCCCAGGTCGGCCTTGGCTGGATCCGGTGGCGGCGGTTTCTCGGCGCTCGTCTCGGGTGCAAAACCGTCCGAATTTGCAGGAAGCGCCTCAGATGGCGGGGTTCGAAGGCGCCCTGTAGTATCATGGCCTCATCTGGCGGCGCCGCGCGTGCCGCCTTCGCGCGCCCTGGGGGCGCAGGCCGAAGAGAAAGGTGCTCGATGAAGGCGCTCATCCCCGCCGCGGGTCTGGGAACCCGCTTCCTGCCCGCCACCAAGTCCCAGCCCAAGGAGATGCTCCTCGTGGTGGATCGCCCGGCCATCCAGTATGTGGTGGAGGAGGGCCTGGCCTCGGCTGCCGACGAGGTGGTCATCATCAACAGCCGCGAGAAGAAGTCCATCGAGGATCACTTCAGCCCCGATCCGGCGCTCGTGGCGCTGCTGCGCGAGCGTGGCAAGGACGCCTACGCCGATGCCGTGGAGAAGGTGGGCGGCTACAACGTGAGCTACGTCTACCAGGAGGAGGCGCTCGGCCTGGGGCACGCGGTGCGCTGCGCGGCCGAGAAGACCGGCGACGAGCCGTTCTACGTGCTGCTCGGCGACGTGCTTGTGCCCGATAACAAGATGCTGCCGGCCATGCAGGCGGTCTCTGACGCGCACGGCGGCGCGAGCGTCATCGCCGTCATGCCCGTGCCCGACGACCAGGTGAGCCGCTTCGGCGTCA
>CANSQW010000234.1 GCA_947649215.1 uncultured bacterium
CTCCCGCGACCTGGGCCTTTGCGCGCGACGACGCCGCGTGCGCTGCCCGCGGCGTCGTCAAGTCGTCTTTTTTGGCCATTTTGGCGCGAGGTAGCGCACGGCGGCCGCGGAGGGGCAGCCGCGAGGGGGCGGCCCGCTCCCCCTCGGCGCAGCCCGGTGCGCGCTCCGCTACTCGACGCCCCTCACGGCGTCCCGCCCGACGGCCAACGCGGCCCGCCCCCTCGGCGCTTCGCTACTCGGCGCCCTCCGCCAGGGGAGGCTCGCCGCCTTCGAGCACCGCGAGCAGCTGCGCCTCATCGAGCACCGGCACCCCGAGCGCCACCGCCTTGTCGTACTTCGAGCCCGCGGCCTCGCCCGCCACCACGTAGCTCGTCTTCTTCGACACGCTGCCGGACACCTTCGCGCCGAGCGCCTTGAGCGCCGCGCCGGCCTCGTCGCGAGTCATGCCGCTCTGCGTGAGCGAGCCGGTGAGCACGAAGGTGAGCCCGGCGAGCGTCTGGGGGCGCGCCTCGCCGGGCGCCGGCGCCTCCTCGGCCAGGGTGACGCCGGCACGGCGCAGGCGCTCGATGACGGCCGCGTTCTCGGGCACGCGCAGGAACACGTAGACGCTGCGGGCGATCTTGGGGCCGATGCCGTCCACCGCGGCCAGCTCCTCCTCGTCGGCGGCCACGAGCGCCTCCATCGAGGGAAACGCGCCGGCCAGCGCCTCGGCGATGGTCTTGCCCACGTGCCGGATGCCCAGGCCGAACAGCACCCGCGCGAAGGGGCGCGTGCGGCTGGCCTCGATGGCGGCCACGAGCTTGGCAGCGATGGTGGCGCCCAGGCGGATGGGCTGGCCCTCCTTGTTCACGCGCCCCATGTCGAGCAGCGCCAGCTCGGCCTCGTCAAGCGAGTAGTAGTCGGCCACGTCGGAGAGACGCCCCACCTCCACGAGCCGGGTGACGATCTCCTCGCCCATGCCGTCGATGTCGAGCGCCCCCCGGCTCGCCCAGTGCAGCAGGCGCTCCTGGGCCTGGGCCGGGCAGTCGATGGAGATGCAGCGGAACGCCACCTCGCCTTCCTCGCGGATGACGGGCGAGCCGCAGCTCGGGCACGTCTCGGGCATGGACCAGGGCAGCGCGTCGTCGGGACGCAGCGCGAGCACCGGGCCGAGCACCTCGGGGATGACGTCGCCGGCCTTGCGCACCACCACGGTATCGCCCACGCGCACGTCCTTGCGGCGCACCTCGTCAAGGTTGTGCAACGTGGCGCGCGCCACGGTGGACCCGGCCACCACCACCGGCGCCAGCTCGGCCACGGGCGTGAGCGCGCCGGTGCGCCCCACCTGCACGGTGATGTCGCGCAGAAGCGTCGTCTTCTCCTCCGGCGGGAACTTGAAGGCGATGGCCCAGCGCGGGGCGCGCGCCGTGAACCCGAGGGCCTCCTGCTGGGCGAAGGCGTTCACCTTCACCACCACGCCGTCGATCTCGTAGGGAAGCTGCTCGCGGCGCTCGAGGGCGCGCTCGCAGAAGGCGCGCACCTCCTCGGCGCTCTCGCAGAGCGCCACGTCGGGGTTCACGTGGAAGCCGGCCTCGCGCAGCCAGGCCAGAAGCTCCGCCTGGCCGGGCACCGAGAGCGCGCCGTCCTCGGCGATGGCATACATGAAGGTGGACAGGTCGCGGCCCTGGGTGATGGTGGGATCCTTCTGGCGCAGGCTGCCGGCGGCGGCGTTGCGCGGGTTGGCGAACGGGGCCCGGCCGTTGGCCTCGGCTGCCAGGTTCAGGCGCTCGAAGCTGGCCTTGGGCATGTACACCTCGCCGCGCAGCTCAAGCGGCGCGCCCGGGTCGGACACGGCCCCCAGCGCCTCGGGGCGCAGGCGCAGCGGCACGTCCTTCACCGTGCGCATGTTGGCGGTCACGTCCTCGCCGGTGGTGCCGTCGCCGCGGGTGGCCGCGCGCACGAGCACGCCGTTCTCGTAGGTGAGGGCGATGGAGCTGCCGTCGATCTTCAGCTCGCAGTCCATGGGCGGGAAGTGGCCGAAGTCCTCCACGACGCGCTCCATCCACGCATCGAGCTCCTCGAGGTTCATGGCGTTGTCGAGCGAGTACATCCGCCGCGCATGGCGCACGGGCGCGAACTGCTCGCCCACGTAGCCGCCGACGCGCTGGGTGGGCGAGGACGGGTCGATGAGCTCGGGGTGGGCCGCCTCCAGCTCGCGCAGCTCGCGCATGAGCGAGTCGAAGGCCGCGTCGGAGAGCACGGGCGCGTCGAGCGCGTAGTAGAGGTAGGAGTTGTGCTCGATCTCGCGGCGCAGCGCCTCGACGCGGGCGGCTGGGTCGGCGGCCGCCTCGGCCAGCGCCTTCTCGTCTAGCAGCGATCCCTGCTCGTGTTCCATCGGGTGTCCTTCCCTTCTCCCTCACCGCCTGGGCCGCAGGGCAGCGGACGCGGCCCCGCGCATGAGAGGGGCCCGGAATCCACCGGGCCCCTCGGCCGTTCTCATGCGCCCATGTTACCACGGCTTCGCGCCGCGCGGGCGCCGTGGACGCGCTACGCCGTATGGTGAAGCGACTTGTCGGAGAGCACTATGCGCGGGGTGGCGCCGTAGACCGCCAGGGTGACGCCGCGCATCATCAGGAAGAACGCGAGGAAGATGGCGAACGACGCCGGCCAGATGAAGAAGAATACGCCGCAGAGGATGCTCACGATGCCGCCGACGAGAAGCCAGCCCCAGCTGACCGCGCCGCGCAGCTGCACGGCCGCGACGATCTCGAAGATGCCGTAGGCCGCCATGAAGGCGCCTGCCACCCAGGGGATGACCTCCGCCGCGATGAGCGGGTGGATGAGGAACATGAGCCCGAGGACGATGTCGCAGATGGCGTAGGCGAGCAGCCATCCGGACAGGTCGAGGGACTTGTGGTACCGCGCGTAGGTGTAGACGTCGAAGGCGCCCACCACCAAAAACATCGCGCCAGCGACGGCGGCGATGCTCACGAGGGTGAGCCCCGGTGCCCACAGGAAGATGAATCCGACGATGATGAGGGCGACGCCTGCGGCGAACATGCCCCAGTCGCGCTTGCTGGTTGCCTCCATTGAGATCACGCTCCTTCGTTCGATGAAAGCCCTTGGGGGCATTGTCGAATGGAGCGCGGCGGCCGCAGCGGCTGCCTCCCAGGCGTCAACGAACGGTCAGCGAGCCGTCGCGGCCACGTCAGGGCGCACCGGACAGAGCCCGGAGTACTCGGGGCATAGACCCCAGCAAGTGGCGGGGGGCGAGGCACGGCGGGGGCGCAACGCATGCCGTGGAGCGCGCCGAGGGCGACGCGGGCGGAAGCTCCCAGGCATCACCTCGCGCAGGCGCGGCGCCATCGGCTGTGCGCCG
>CANSQW010000235.1 GCA_947649215.1 uncultured bacterium
CGTCAGCACCCGCGGGAGCCGCGGCGTCCTGAGCCGCCAGCGCCGTGAGCGCAGGCGTCGCGGCAGCCGTCACGGCAGCCGCGCCGGCCACCGCACCCGTCGCCTTGAGGAAGCTGCGGCGCGTGAGGGCGCGCTGCGGCACGTTCGATGTGGACATTTCTCCTCCTTGCGTGATCAGCGGAGAAGCCGCCCTTCCCTCCCGGAGGGCGGACACCGGGCCGTCGCCCAAGCGTCCATCGGCTGCTCTCCCCCTATCGTCTCCTGAGAATCGGCCGATCCTGATGAGGGGCATATTATCATAATTAACTAGTTCAATCTAGTCATTGTTTGACAATTTTGTGACGAAAAAAGCCCCGCCGCAGGAAAGCGACGGAGCTGTGGTAGCAGCGAGACGCGGCGACTCTCGCCAACGCGCTAGTCTTCGAGGATCTTTCCCAGGTCAAAGCCGTCGGCCAGGCCACTCGGAGCCAGCAGGATGCCGCGGCCCTCACGCGCGCCCTCGTAGGCCAGGTTCATGGCGCGCAGCTTCATGGCTACGGGCTTGCGCTCGTAGACCTCGGCAGCCTCGACGAACATCTCGGAGATGTCCTTCTCCACCTCGGCCAGGATGGTGCGCGCGTTGCGCTCACGCTCGGCCTGGGCCTCCTTCGACAGCGCGTCCTCCAGCTCAGGCGGCACCTTCACGTCGCGGATCTCCACCGACATCACGGTGATGCCCCACTCCTCGCACTTGGCGCCCATGACCTCCTGCAGCTCACGGTCGATCTGCTTGCGGCGCAGGGAGAGGTCGGCCAGGTTCACCTGGCCGATGGCGTCGCGCATGGCCGTCTGCGCGCTGCGCAGCACCGCCCGGGGGTAGTTCTCCACCTCCAGGCACGCCTTCTGCGCGTCCCACACCATCCAGAACAGGATGGCGTCCACGTCCACCGGCACAAGATCGGCGGTGAGCGCCGCCTCGGCCGCGAACGACGAGTTCATGACGCGGGTGTCCACGTGCATGGCGGCGTAGTCGATAAGGGGCACCACCACGTAGGGCCCCGGCCCGGCGATGCGGCGGAAGCGGCCGAGCCGGAGGATGGCCACGCGCTCCCACTGGGGCGCCACGCGCACCGCGCCGGCCAACGCGAGCCCCACAAGCACCGCTACGACAGCCGTGAGCGCGCCGACCGACCCGGCGACGGCCATCCAGACGCCCGTCGTCGCGCCCGCCCCCACGGCGAAGAGCGCAAACGCGAACAGGTAGACGCCCACGCGCGTGGCCTCGTTGTCTGACACCTCGGTGGCCTCGACCGGCCGCGGCGGCTGCGCGGGCGCGCCGGCGCGCCTTCCCCTCAAGCTGAATCCCATGACGTCACCTTTCCGCTGCCCGAAGGCGGCTCTCCACCAGCTTCGCGATGTCCTCCCGCGGCACGCCCAGCTCGCGGCATTGGAGGATGAACGAGTCGGCGAGCGATTCGGCGGCGCTGCCCGCGGCCTGCTCCTGCTGGAGGTAGCCGTCGTGGGCGAAGGTGCCGCGCCCGCGCTGGGAGATGATGTAGCCGTCGCGCTCGATGTCCTGGTAGACGCGGCTGACGGTGTTGTAGTTGATGCCCAGGTCCACGGCCAGCTGGCGCATGGTGGGCAGCTTGTCGCCCGGGGCGAAGACCCCCGACGTGATGAGGTAGATGAGGCGGTTGCGCAGCTGCAGCCAGATGGGGATGCCGCTGTCCTCGTCGATGGTCATGTGCATGAGGTTTTCCTGCTCTACCAAAACGCGCCCCTACCTGCCTTTCTCAGACGAAGCTCAACACGAGCGGTGCCATGACGGCCGCAGCCACCACGCACCAGCGCAGCGCCAGCCCGCCGACGAGCACGCCGCAGGCCGACGCGAGCATGGCTGCCGGCCGCGCGCGACCGATGCGCCGGCCCGCACCGTGCAGCCCTAGCGGAACGACGATGCCCGCCCCCACCACGCCGCCCCAGAACGCGGGGGCGAGCGCGCCGGTGAGCAGCAGCGCGCAGGAGGCGCGCGCCCACTCCGTGGAGAGGCCCCGGCTGACCAAGAATAGCGCAAGCGCCGCCAGCTCGACGTAGGCAAGCGCCCTACCGAGGCGCCAGAGGGCGCCTGCGGCGGCCTCGCGCGTGCGCTCGTCGAGCCCGTGGCCCGGGACGAGCACCGCGGCCGCCACGCTGAGCGCCGTGCCGCAGGAAAGCGACGAGGCCACGAACAGCACGGTCAGCCACGGGGTGCGCCAGAAGTCGACGGCCACCGCGTCAGCCAGGAGCAGCGCCGAGTAGGCCATCACGCCCACTGCGGCGACGAGGCCCGCGACGACGCAGCCCCAGGCCGCAACCGGAGCGCGCAGGCGAGGGACGAGGCCCATGACGGCCACGGCCCCGCTCGTCGCGGCAAGCGCGGTCACGAGCCACGCGCCGAGGGCCATCACCGTGCGCGGCGGCTGGAGAAGGACGCGGGCCGCAGCATCGAGGCTGCCCAGGTCGGCCAGGAGCATGAGCGCCGCCGCGATGACGACGAGCGGAGCCAGCGCGAAGGCCGGCTGGACGCCGCGGACGACGATCTCCGTGCGCGGCGTGGGACGCCACGCGTCCCAGAGGCACGCGCCAGCCGCCACCGCGAAGGCCCCCGCCCCGGTGCCGGCTAGGAAGAGGTAGCCCACGATGAGTCCGCCGAAGACCACGCCCCGCCCCCTCTCGCGTCCAGCGCCCACCCCGGCGCCGCCCTTGCGCGCACGGCCCCCCGCCGGCGCTTCGCGGCCATTGTAGCATCTTTGTCATAGCCGAGTAGTTCAAAGGCGCGCGGGCCGTCCGCGCGGGGTGCTCGCGCAGCGCAACCGCCGGCCCCGCCCTGCGTTTTCGGCGACCGCGCTGCAGATTCGCGCGGTTTTGCACCCGCGTTCCCCTGCGCCTTCGTGCTGCCGGGCTGGCCTGCGGCCATAACCCCAGGTCGCGCGAGGCTGTGCCATCGCCCGGGCGCCCCTCGGGTGCCTCTCGGAGTGCAAAACCGTGCGAATCTGCATCACGAGGGCGAAAACGGGGGTTTGGCACCAGCGCAGAAATCGCCGGACGCGCGATCCGGAGCGACGCAGGCGCCGAGCCCCCCGTAACCACGAGGCCATCCACAGGGGACCGGGCGCGCGGCCCAGGCATCCCGTCGCGCTACACCAGGCGCGCGGGATCGACGGCGGCAAGGTGGCCGTCGCGGGTCTCGAAGAGGCTCAGGCGCTGGTCACGGCTCTCGTAGAGCAGCCAGAAGGCCGCAAGCGCGCCGGAGCGCCCCGCCGTCGCGCCACGGCCCGCGCGCTCGGATGCCGCAGGCTCTGCGGC
>CANSQW010000236.1 GCA_947649215.1 uncultured bacterium
GCCCTGGCCGCCGCGCTCGCCGCCGGCGCGGCCCTGCTGGCCGCCCGCCGCCGATCCCACGCCTAGGAGAGCCCGGACAGCACGGAGGGGCCGGCAGCCTCAAGCCGCCGGCCCCTCCGACCCTTCCTATCGCAAGCCGTCACGGCGCCCCAGAAAGCCCGCCTCTATCCGCCTCCCCACGTCCTCCGCCTGCGGGAAGCCCTCCTCGGCGACGGCCTCGGCCGCCCTGCGCAGGGCAGCCTGGAACGTCTCCGTCAGCTCCTCCAGCTCATCGCGGGCGAACCGGACGCCGACGCCGCACGCGCGGGCGGTCTCCCTGACGTCTTCCCGTCTCACGTCATCGATGCGGCGGGAGCGGCCGAACGACACCCCCATCTCCCGATCGAGCTCGGGATAGACCGTCGTGCAGGTGAGATCGTACAGCGGCGACATCTCCCGCGACGACCAGTCCTCGCTCCACAGCATCGAGTGGTTCTTCAGGTGGTTGTCGGCGTTTCCCATCGCCCAGTCCAGAAGCAGGCGCGAGAACAGCAGCCTCCGATCCCCGAACGGATTGGAGCTTCCCTCGCCCACGACCCAAGCGCAGTGGTTCGCGTAGTTCCCGTCCGTGGGCTCGTACTTCTCGAAGCAGTCCGGCAGCGCCTGGAGGAAGTCCTCCTGATGCAGGCGGCGCAGGAACTCGTCGCCGGCGTCGATGCGGTCGAACCGCTCCACGGCGATGAGAGGCTCGCGGCCCGCAACGGAGATCAGGCGGCAGGGAGCCACGTCGAACCCCAGCTCGACGGCCGTCCCCATGCAGATGGCCTCGTTGACTGTCTGGCCGGGGAAACTGCCGTCGCACGCCTTCACGATGTGGCTGGAGGGCGCCGTCCCCTGAGGGTAGGACCAGGAGCCGGAGGAGGCGTCGAAGAAGAGCCCGACCTTCATCTGCGCCCCCGCCAGCGAGAGCCGTGAGCGACTGGCAGCCCGCGGGGCGAACTCCCCGGGGTGCTCGGCGAAGCGCACGAGGTCGCCCTCCCCGAGGGGGACGTAGCCGCGATTCTCCGAGGGAGGCCTCCCCTCCTCGCTAAACACCAGCGCACCGGCAGACTCATCGTTCAGGCGGGCCAGAAAAGCTCCCGCATCGTCAACCTCGGCATGAAAGGCGCGACCTAGGCTCCGCCTCATGCTTCCCTCGGGCAGAATACCGTTGAAGAACGACGCGGCCTCCCGGGAGGAGAACGCCCCCGGCCGCAGGGGAAGGCTCCGGGAGATCGAGTGCGACGTGCGGTTCTGAAGATAGGATTCGGAGTAGGCGAAGCCCATTTCGCCATGCGCGGGCGCCACTCGGCCAACCTCTTCGAAACAACCGAGGTACTCGCGGTAGACCACCAGCTCGCTGCCCGCCATGGCCCCTACCTCTCGAACGCGACGACGTCGACGCCCAGGGCCGTCGCGAAGGCGAGCACCTTGTCGATCCCCACCGTTCCGCGGCCGCGCTCGATCTCCCCCACCAGCCGCGGGCTGAAGCCTAGCATATCCGCGACCTCCTCCTGGGTGTAGCCGAGCCTCTTGCGGCGGGCTCGGAGCGCTGCCCCCAAGGTGGCGCCCCCCGTCACACGCAGCCCCTGGGCTAGCATCTGATCACGACTTATATCCATGGGAATCCATTTCTTACCTATAGGTAATTATCTTGACGACGCCCATACTATCATACCTATAGGTAAGAAAATGGCCTTACCCGCTGAAATCATACCGAGAAGTGCGGCCTGGTCGCGCTGCTGGCCGGCGGGATGGCGCCCGCCGCGTTCGCGCTGGCCGCCGGCGACGCGCAGACCACACAGACCCCCCATCGAGCTTTCTGAGCCGGTAGGCGACGTCTCGCCCAAAGGCAGTTCCTCCCCTGCCGGGGATGACGAGGACGCAGGCGCGGCAAGCCCCGCTTCCCTCCCTCCAACCGATCGATCCTCTTCTCCGTCAGCCGCTGCCGCGACCCCTCCTCGCCCCCGCAGCCGCTAACCCCAGCAGGTCGCGCCGGCAGCCGCGTCGGCCGCGGCGGTGGCGTCGTCAAGCTGCACGGGCGCGGCGTCCTCGAGCGGCTCCAGCTTGAGCTCGCGCAGGCGCAGCCCGCCGCCGTCGGTCACCGCCAGGCTGCTCGACACGCAGGGCTCGGCCAGACCGCCGTCCGCCCGCCGCACCGCCGCAGCCGCGGTCAGCCAGCGCGGATGGAACGTCGTGGCATCGGCCGCATCGTCCTCCAGGAAGTCGGCGCAGCCCGCCTTGCGCAGGGCCGCGCGCACCGGCGCCCGATCCCGCCCGAACACCACCCCCGCCTTCAGAAAGAAGTCTCCGTAGTCGAAGGCGTAGCGCACGTCAGCGTCGCGATGGGGCTCGTTCACATTACGCACCTGCGCGCGGTGCTTGTTCTCGAGCGAGCAGTAGTGCAGCCCCAGCCCAAGCCCCTCCTCGCGCGTCCACGCCATGAGCGCAAGGCACGCCTCCTCGCTGCCCTCCACCGCCAGGGCGCCAGCGTAGAAGTAGTCGAAGAACACGCGGAACGGGGGATTGCGCAGGGTGAGCCCGAGCGACTCGTACACCGGCCAGTTCCACAGCGGATAGCAGAACTCCAGCAGGTTGACGCCGTCCACGCCCAGCGCGTCGAGCCGCGCGAGCAGCCGCCGCATGAAGTCCTCCGTGCCGGGGATGACGGGCATCTCCACCATCACCGTGCCGATGACCTCGCGCGCGAGCGCCAGGTTGCCCAGCACGCGCTCAAGGGCCGGCTCAGGGTCGTCCTGCTTCACCGAGAAGCGCACCTCGTCAAGCCCCGCGTCGCGTAGCCGCTCGAGCAGCGCGCGGTCGAGCAGGTCGCCAGACGTGTAGAGCCGCCGGTGAGCGTCGGGGAACAGCTCGCGCGCCCGCGCGAAGAACGCCACGGCCTCGTCGGCCATGAGCAGGGGCTCGCCGCCGGTGAGCGCCACGCAGGCCGGCGGCTCCCCCTCCGCCGCCAGGTCGTCCAGCTGCCGGCGCCAGGGGAAGGGATTCTCGCAGTAGTACGCGAACTCCTCCTGGTTGGGATTGAAGCAGAAGAAGCAGTCGCGGTGGCAGTTGTTGGTCAGCGCGAAGCTGCGGCTCACGCAGTCGCCCGTGCACGCCGCGCAGGCCCGGCTGAGAAAGCCCGACGCCACGCTCGCACCGCCGTTGCGGACGCGCCCGCCCATCGCCTCGATGCGCGCCATGGACGCGCGGGCTTGCTCGCGGCGCTCGTCGCGCGGGGCGAAGGCGACGCCGGTGGCCTCGAGCGCGCGCAGGTAGTCGTCCTCGATGGCGCGGTAG
>CANSQW010000237.1 GCA_947649215.1 uncultured bacterium
GGCGGACGCAGCGTCGCCAGGCGTGAGGTTGTCCGTCGCAGCGAGGGTGGCGTCCGCACCGCTAGCGGATGCGGCCGACGCCCTGGGCGCGAGGGGGGAGAGGTCGGCCTCGGCGCCGAAGAGCGAGGGCGGCGTGAAGGGCGCCACGCCGAGCGGCGCCGGGTCGATCCCCGCGACGAGGGATTCCATGACGGTGTTGCCCGCGCAGGAGACGCGCGCAAGGCGCGCCGGGTCGATGCCGCGCCGCGCGCACAGCTCGACGGCGGCGTCCACCATGGCGCTGCGCACGCTGTCACGCAGGGTCGCCTGCGCAGCCGGGTCGCTCGCGGCGTCGATGCGCGCGATGACGTCGGCGCCGAAGGGCGCCTGCGGGTTGAGCGTGCCCGTCGTCTCCAGCACGGACAGGTCCGCCAGATCCACCAGGTAGAACGCGAGGGTGGTGGTGCCGATGTCCACCGCCAGCCCGTAGCGTCCGTCGCTTGCCGCCGCGCCGCCGCGCGTGCCGCCGCCCGCCGCGTCCGGCACCGCCGCGCCAGACGCGGCCCCCGAACCTTCCGCGCCGCTCGCCAGGTTGCGTCCGGCGTTTGCCGCAGGCTCCCGCGACGCCCCCGTTCCCGGCGCGGCCCCGTTTGCCGCGCCGGCCTCCGCGCCTGCGCCGCCGAAGCCCTCCTCGACGCTCATGGCGGCCAGGTCGTCCAGCAGCACCTCCATGCCATCGGCCGCCGGCGTCTGGCAGGCCAGGACGCGCCGCGCGCCGCCCGTCGCGTCATCGTCGGCCAGCGTTACCTCGCAGCGCCCGCAGGTGCCGCCGCCCCCGCAGGGCGCGAGCACCACGATCCCCGCCGCACGCAGCGCCTCGAGCAGCGTCGCGCCCCTGGCGAACGCCACGCGCTCCACGCGTCCGTTCGCATGCCGCGCCCGCAGCGCGCCGGCGGCCTGAGCGGCCGGCTCCTCCTCGATCCCCATGGCCCCTCCTTTACTAATATATGCTCCTTCGATGATAGGCCATCCGCCCGCCGCCGGCCACCCTTCCGTCCGGGGTCGCTTGCACGGAAAAGCTGCGATATTGGCCATTTGCTTCGAAATTCCGAGGACGGAGAGTGCCTTCCTCGGATTCCCCTCGGCGTTTTCCCAGGTCGCGTTTTTCTGTGCTGTCCCGCGAGGGCGAAAAACGCGTCCAATCGGCTCGTGAACCTCGGAATTTCGAAGCAAATGGCCAATAATCGGCCTCCTGATCGCCCCGGCCCTCCTTCCGACGGCTTGCTCGCGTGTCCTCCTCCCGAGCGCCCTGCAGCGCCGCCCGCGCGCGCCGTCCGCACGCGCGAATGAGCGACGGGCGCCCGTCGGCGCGTGCTATGATGGGCAGCGTTGCAGACAAGCACCTTTTCTACCTGCTAGGAGGCTTACATGAGCGTCATCATCGATGTGTACGGGCGCGAGATCCTCGACTCCCGCGGCAACCCCACGGTGGAGGTCGAGGTCGTTCTGGAGGACGGGGCCTATGGGCGCGCGGCCGTTCCGTCGGGCGCGTCGACCGGCGCCTTCGAGGCCGTCGAGCTGCGCGATTGCGATAAGAACCGCTATATGGGCAAGGGCACCCAGGACGCGGTCGGTCACGTGAACGAGGAGATCGCCGAGGCGCTTCTGGGCAAGGAGGCCGACGACCAGCGCGCCATCGACGCCGCGATGATCGCCGTGGACGGCACCGAGAACAAGGGCGCGCTCGGCGCCAACGCCATCTTGGGCGCGTCGCTGGCCGTGGCCCGTGCCGCCGCCGACTCCGCTGACCTGCCCCTGTACAAGTACGTCGGCGGCGTCAACGCGCACCTGCTGCCCACCCCCATGATGAACATCCTCAACGGCGGCGTGCACGCCGACAACAACGTGGACTTCCAGGAGTTCATGATCATGCCCGTGGGCGCGGCCACCTTCGCCGAGGCCCTGCGCTGGTGCGCCGAGATCTACCACACCCTGAAGAAGGTGCTCCACGATGCCGGCCTCGGCGGCGGCGTGGGCGACGAGGGCGGCTTTGCCCCCAACCTGAAGACCAACGAGGAGCCGCTGACCTACATCATGCAGGCCTGCGAGGCGGCCGGATATGCGCCCGGTACCGACATCCTGTTCGCCATGGATCCGGCGTCCACCGAGTTCTACAACGCCGAGACCGGCACGTACGTGCTGGCCGGCGAGGGCCGCGAGCTCACGAGCGACGAGATGGTGGACTACTGGGAGGCCCTGGTGAGCAAGTACCCCATCGTCTCCATCGAGGACGGCATGGCCGAGGAGGACTGGGACGGCTGGAAGGCGCTCACCGAGCGCATCGGCGACCGCGTGCAGCTGGTGGGCGACGACCTGTTCGTCACCAACTCCAAGCGTCTGTCCAAGGGCATCGCGCTGGGCTGCGCCAACGCCATCCTCATCAAGGTGAACCAGATCGGCAGCCTCACCGAGACGCTCGAGGCCATCGAGATGGCCAAGCAGGCCGGCTACGCCTGCGTCATGAGCCACCGTTCCGGCGAGACCGAGGACACCACCATCGCCGATTTGTCCGTGGCGCTCAACACCGGCCAGATCAAGACGGGCGCGCCGTGCCGCTCCGACCGCGTGGCCAAGTACAACCAGCTCATCCGCATCGAGGAGCAGCTGGGCGAGCAGGCCGCCTACGCGGGCATGGACGCCTTCTACAATATCAAGCGCTAGCATCCGCGCCGCGCGCAAAGCAGGAAGGGGAGGGGCCGTGCCGCGGGGCGCGGCCCCTTCTTTGTGGAGGGCGGCCGCGGCATGGCACGCAAGACGGGGAAGGGGGCCGTGTCGATGTGGCGCGGCCCCCTTCGCGCGGGACGTTCGGTGACGCGCGGCCGTGACCCCTTCTCTGACCAGGCTTCCTCCCAGGTGTGCCGGGCGCGGGCCTGCTCGCGCCGGGTATTGCGAAGCGCATCGAAACAAGGGTGTAACAAAGGCAATACGAGCGGGAAACATGCGCGCGGTAACCTCCTTTCCATTGGATGCGAAAGAAGGTGAACATGCGAGAGATGCCATTTGGTGTGACCCCATCGGATCCGCGTTTGCGGGAAGGCGCGGTGCGGATCCCGTCGGGGTGCGCTATCGCGGCCATCATGGATCGCAGCGGCGCCCGGCACGACGGGTCGGACATCGTGAAGTCCATCGAGCTCATGCACGATCGGAGCAACGGGCTTGGCGGCGGGTTCGCCGCCTACGGGATCTACCCTGCCTACCGGGAGCTCTACGCGTTCCACGTCATGTACGAGAGCCGCGACGCGCGGG
>CANSQW010000238.1 GCA_947649215.1 uncultured bacterium
AGCGCGGGCTTTGCAAGCCTGAGGTCAGGGGTTCGATCCCCCTATGCTCCACCAAATATGACGGAGAAGGTCAACATTACGTTGGCCTTCTCTTTTTTTCGCCAGGCGAATGTTTCACGTGAAACATTCGTGCGCTTTTTCTTTCAGACGCTCCCGCGGGGCGCTATAGTGGACGTGATGGGGAAAGCGACGACGTCTTGGCCGGAGGTGGACGAATGGCTAGCGAAAAGACGGTGCGGATGGGCTATCGCACGCCGTATCGGTTTGACAAGCTGCTTGCGTTCTTCGGGCGCCGCGCACTGCAAGGTGTCGAGCTGGTTGACGGGGAATCATACGCGCGGACGGTCCGGCTCGCACTGCCTGACGGCGACGAGATCCGCGGATGGGTGCGCGTTACCGATGATCCCGCTGCGCAGGCGCTCATCGTTACCATGAGTGATTCGCTCATCAATTATGAATCCCAGGTGAGTGAGCGTATCCGCCTCCAGTTTGACGTGGGGACAAACCCGCAGGCGGTGCAGGAGGTTCTCCGTTCGCTTGACGAGGTGGTTCCGGGCGCTGCCGTCGAGGGGACGCGTGTGCCGGGGTGCTTCGACGCCTTCGAGACTGCGTGTCGCGCGGTGCTTGGCCAGCAGGTGACGGTTGCGGCGGCCGGCCGCTTCGCGGCGCGGATTGTCGAGACGCACGGCTCGCTGGTGGAGACCGGGATAGAGGGGCTCACCCACGCGTTTCCCACACCGGCCGAGGTGCTGGCGCTTGATGATGTGGAAACGGCGTTCGGCACGCTGGGCGTCATCCGCTCGCGTTCGCGTACGATTGCCGAGCTCGCCCGCCTCATCGAAGCGGGCGAGCTGTCGCTTCGCCCTGAGGCAGACGCGGAATACCAGATGGAGCGTCTGCTAGCGGTGCGCGGCATCGGCCCGTGGTCGGCGAACTACCTGGCCATGCGCACGCTTGGGCACCCTGACGCCTTCATGGAGACCGACGTGGGCGTGGCTCAGGCGCTGCCGGGGCTGGCCCCGCGTGAGCGGCGTGCGCTCGCCGAACGCTGGCGGCCTTGGCGCAGCTACGCCAACGTGTGCCTATGGAACTCGCTCGACGACTGATGATGGACGACGAGGGGAGGCCCTGACCTCCGGTGTCCGACGGGCGCAGCGGGGGATGGGACGACGAAGGGAGACTGCCATGTACTACTCGACGGAATACGACTCGCCGGTGGGAAGGCTGACGCTGGCAAGCGACGGCCAAGCCATCTGCGGCCTGTGGCTTGAGGGACAGAAGTATCACGGCGCCGGTCTGTCCGATGCCCTGGAGCGCAACGACCAGGCAGGCGGCTTCGATGAGCTGCGCGCGTGGCTTGACGCCTACTTTGCCGGCGGGCGCCCCTCCATCGGGGAGGTTCCGCTCGCGCCCATCGGCAGCGAGTTCCAGCGCCTGGTGTGGCAGCTGCTCGCGAAGATCCCCTACGGCGAGGTGACGACGTATGGCGCCCTCGCCGATCAGGTAGCCCGCGAGCGCAACGGACGCCGCACGGCGCCCTTGGCCATAGGGGGAGCGGTGGGCCACAATCCCATCAGTATCGTCATCCCCTGCCATCGCGTGGTGGGATCGGATGGGAGCCTCACCGGCTATGCAGGCGGCCTCGCGCGCAAGATGTGGCTGCTCGAGCATGAGGGCGTGAAGAAAGAGGGCCTCTACGTGCCGAAGCGAGGCACAGCGCTGTAGAGGCCGCTTCCCGTGAGGCGCCGCCGCGCTCAGGCGAGCGCTATCCTCAACAGCCAGATGACGATCAGGTGCCCCGGGTAGTAGGCATAGAAGAACCACTTCATCGGGCGCCCGCGTCGGCCGTCATAGCGGCTGATGAGCGCCGCGCCGAAGAAGAATCCCACGAGCGCATAGAGGACGGTGCCCCCCAGCGCAGGGAATACGCCGAGGGCGTCGATGGTGTTCGAAGTACCAAGCGATGGCGTTGCGGCGGCGATAGGATCGACTGCCAGCACGCTGAGGGCTCCTATCACATCGGGGCTGTGGGAGAGGATCGTGAGAGCCGGCGGCAGCCCGATGGTCAGGAAGGGGACGGCCAGCGCCATCAGCACGCCGCGCGGCTGATGGCAAAGCCGGTGAAGGAGCAGCACCGTCAGCACGCCGACGAACCCCCAGTCGAAGGGGAGGGTGGCCAGGGCCGCCGCGCCTGCAACCAGCGCGAACAGCGGGCGGGCGGTAACGCGGTCGTTCGCGACGAGTACGCCGAGCGATATGAGCAGCGTGAACAGCACGTTCGGCATAGGCCCCCACAGCAGCGAGTAGGGCACTTGCGATACCACGGCGAACAACGCCAGCCGCAACGCGTAGCGCCGCACGTCCGAAGTGTGGCGATAGCCCTCCACCAGCAGAAAGGCCATGATGGGGAACGCGACGCCGCCGAGGGGGTAGAGTCCCATTGCCGCCGCCGGAAACAGCGGGGCGAATACGTTGGCGAAGTGGTTGCACGTCATGGCAACGATGGCCGTCACCTTCAGCCAGAAAGAGGATATGCCCAAGCCGCTCTTGCCCATGGGGACATCATAAACGACCCTGCGCCCCAACAGGCTAGACGAAGGGCGTACCATGGGGCCATGAGCGAAACACGACAGAGAAGAGGGAGCGGCGGCATCGTCGGAAGTGCCCGGGGAGACGTCGCGCGGGCGTCCATGGGCGCGGCGGTTTTGGCGGCTGGCTTGGCGGGACTGCTCCTTTCGGGTGGCGATATTGTTAACTATAGCGAACTTCCGCGGAACTTCTCAATGCTCATAGTTGGATGCGCGTTGACGGCGGTTGTGGAGGAAGCGCTCTTCCGCGGCCTGCTCATGAACGCGCTGCTATACGCAGGGGAACGCAGAATGTTTCACGTGAAACATCGGAGGGAGGATGCCGCGGTGCGCGACGTGCGCGGCCAGATGGCGGGAGCGTGGGCTCGCGTGTTTCACGTGAAACACGCGAAGGGGCGCGGAAATTCGCGCGGGTCTTGCGAACCGCGGTGTGTGTCGGGGGCGGTGACGCTGGCGGCGGTCGTAGGAAGCGCGATGGTGTTCGCGGTGCTGCACGTCGTCCCCGCGGCGGGGGAGCCCTGGCCGTGGGAGGCTGCGGTCGAAGCGCAGGTCGCAGCGGGAAGCAAGGGCGCGCAGGAGGTAGGCGCCGCGCTGGCGGTCGAGGGCGCGCTGGGGGCGGGCGGCGCGACAGGAGCCGAGAGCGCGCTGGGCGTGAGTGGCGCGCCGGGGGCCGGGAGCGCGCCGGACGTGTGCGG
>CANSQW010000239.1 GCA_947649215.1 uncultured bacterium
CGGCGCGGGTGTCCGGCGCGTCGTCGGCCCAGTTCCTCCAGAGCGTCTCGAGCCACGGCGAGGGCGGCCGCGTTCGCCAGCCGGCCATGGCCATCCTCGGGATGTGCTCGCACCTGCTCGGCGAGCGCGGCGCGTGGCGCATCCACGGCGGCGGCTTCGGCGGCAGCGTGCTCGCCTTTGTTCCCGCTGACGAGCTGGACGGCTTCACGACTGCCGTGGACGACATGCTCGGCTATCCCGCCTGCTCCGTGGTGGAAGCCGGCGCCCCCGGCGTCTGGGCCCGCGCGATCTAGCGCCCATGCGCCCCGCAACCGCAGAAACCGCCCAAGCTCCGGAAGGCGCGCTGCCTGCGGAAGGCGTGCGGGCGGCAGCAGGCGCGCGCATGGCGAAAGACGCGCGGCCCGCGGGCGAGGGGGCCGCGTTCGATGATGCGGGCGCGCCGTCGCCGAGTGAGGTGCGGGCCCGGTTCGCGCGCATCGAGGCGACCGAGGACGCGGAAGCGGCCGTGCGCTACCTCTACGAGGTGGAGCGCGCGTGCGGCTACCTCAACGAGGCTGCCGTTGTCCGCACCATCCGCTGGACATCCGACGCTCCCTGCGGCCCGCTCGAGATAACCGTCAACCTCGCCAAGCCCGAGAAGGACCCCCGGGCCATAGCCGCCGCCTACCAATCTGCTCGGGGTGCCTGTCCTAACTCGGCTCCCGAGGCTCCGCCTGCCGCCGGCTTTTCCGAGGAAGTCCCACTCGCAGCTGCCGCCTCGCCGGAAGGCGCCCGGATCCCAGCCTCCCCCTCGGCTCGCCCAGGCGCGCGCCGGGAGCCGGCGGGTGAGGGGAGCCCCTGCGTGCGTCGCGACGCCCGCGCGCCGCGCTGCGACCTGTGCTGGGAGAACGAGGGGTGGCCGGGTAGCGCAGACCATCCTGCCAAGCCGGGGCTGCGCATCGTGCCCGTCGAGCTGGGCGGGGAGCGCTGGGGGCTCCAGTTCTCGCCCTATGCCTACTTCCCCGAGCATTGCATCGCGCTCTGCGCCGAGCACCGCCCCATGCGGGTGGACGCTGCGGCCGTCGCGCGCCTGCTCGACTTCGCCGACCGCTTCCCGTTCTACTTCATCGGGTCGAACGCGGGCCTGCCGGTGGTGGGCGGCTCCATACTCTGCCACGATCACTTCCAAGGCGGTCGCTACGAGTTCCCCCTGATGAGGGCGTCAATCGAATGCGAACTGGCACTTGAGGGGCTGCCGGTGGTGCGTGCGGGCGTCGTGCGCTGGCCGGCGAGCGTGCTGCGCCTCGCGTCGCCTGATCGCGCGTCGATCCAAGCGGCCGCGGAGCGCGTCATCGCTGCCTGGGAGCGCTTCGACGACGAGCCGGCTGGCATTCTCTCCCGCACCGACGCGCCGCACAACGCCGTGAGCCCCATCCTGCGCCGGCTGCCGGCGGCGGGCGGGTGGGCGCGCGCCGGGTTTGCGGAGGCAGGCGTGCTGGCAGGCCAGGGTGCTGCGACCTGCGATGTTCCCGTTGCCGGGGAAGGCCTGATCGACGGGGCGGACGCCGTGGCTGGAGCTTCGCGCGTCGTCGCCGGCGGGCCTTTGCCGGCCTGCGGCGCCGGCGGGCCCGTCCGAGGGGACGATCGTCCGCTCTACGTCCTCGACCTGGTGCTCCGCAACAACCGCACGACGCCGGAGCGGCCCTTCGGCTTGTTCCACCCGGACGAGTCGCTCTTCCACATCAAGCGCGAGAACATCGGCCTCATCGAGGTCATGGGCCGCGCCATCCTGCCGCCGCGCCTGGCGCGCGAGCTGCCCGCCGTGCAGCTCGCGCTCTGGGATGCCGCGCGGTCGGGGGAGGCGCCGGCCGCGCTGCAAGAGCGCCTTGCCGCCGACCCCCTGACCGCCGGCCATGCCCCCTGGGCGGCAGACGTGCTCGCCCGCCGCCGCGCCGACTTGGCCGCCGAGGCCGCTGCCCGCACCCCGGCTTCCGACCCTTCTGTCGCGCCCGTCGGTGCCACTCCCGACCCCTCCGAGTCCAACCCCCTCGCGCCCGTCATGCGCGACGAGGTCGCCCAGGTCTTCTACCAGGTGCTCCAGGCCACCGCCGTCTTCAAGCCCGACGCCGCCGGCCGTCGCGCCCGCGCCCGCTTCCTTGCCAGTCTTGGGGCTCGCCCAGCGCGCTCCTAGCGCCTCGAGCCGCGCGATTTCCGCCGACCTGGGCAAACGCGCCCCCTAACCGCCCAAAAGAAGGCGCCATTCTCTCGGATAGCTCGTTTTCTGGCTACGAACCGTGCCCGCCGTGCAGCTTCTCACCTCATTTATGGGCATTTGCGTCGAAATTCCGAGGTGCCCGCCAGTCTGCCGTCAGCTTGCGACGGCGTTTTCCCAGGTCGGCGGAAATCGCGCGGCTCGACGTGCCTTAAAACGGCATGAAAGGGACGTGTCTGCCTCGGAATTTCGAAGCAAATGGCCGAAATTCGTCGATTCTCGTGCACGGCCCGCCCTGCGCTGGCATTAACCCGGCGCCCATGCGACAATACGCAGGTTCATACCCAATTCGAAACCAGGAGCACCGAAGTGGCAGAGTTCATTTATCAAATGTACAAGGCGCGTAAGGCGGTGGGCGACAAGGTCATCCTCGACGATGTGACGCTGTCGTTCTACCCGGGCGCGAAGATCGGCGTGGTGGGGCCCAACGGCATGGGCAAGTCCACGCTGCTCAAGGTCATGGCCGGCCTGGAGGAGGTCTCCAACGGCGATGCGCGGCTCACGCCTGGCTACTCGGTGGGCATCCTCATGCAGGAGCCGGCCCTCGACGAGGACGCCACGGTCATCGAGAACATCCGCCAGGCGTTCGGCGAGGTGCTCGCCAAGGTGGAGCGCTTCAACCAGATCGGCGAGGAGATGGCTGAGCCCGACGCCGACTTCGACAAGCTCATGGACGAGATGGGCAAGCTGCAGGACGAGATCGACGCCGCCAACGGCTGGGACATCGACTCCCAGCTCTCCCAGGCCATGGACGCGCTGCAGTGCCCCGATCCGGACGCGCCGGTCTCCATTCTCTCCGGCGGCGAGCGGCGCCGCGTGGCGCTCTGCCGCCTGCTGCTCGAGGCCCCCGACCTGCTGCTGCTCGACGAGCCCACCAACCACCTGGACGCCGAGTCGGTGCTGTGGCTCGAGCAGTTCCTGAAGAACTACCCCGGCGCCGTGCTGGCCGTCACTCACGACCGCTACTTCCTCGACAACGTGGCCGAGTGGATCTGCGAGGTGGACCGCGGGCAGCTGTTCCCCTACAAGGG
>CANSQW010000240.1 GCA_947649215.1 uncultured bacterium
CTCGCGGCCATCGCGCTGGCCGTGCTCGGTTGGGCGGGGACGGTTCCCTGGCCGGCCCTCGCGGCGCTCGAGGGGCTGTGTTTGGGCGTGCCCACGGCGCTGCTCCTCGGCGCGTGGGGCCGCGCGCTCGGCGCCGTTCCCATCGAGCGGTCCGTCCCTGAGGTGTTCATCGGCTCCGCCCTCGGCGCCGTGGTGTGCCTCATCTTCGCCGCCCTGCCCGTCGAGGGGCTCTATCTCGTGCTCTTCGTCCTGCCGCTCGGCAGCGGCGCCGCCCTGCGCGTCCTCGCGCCGGCGGGGGAGGAGCCTCCCGCCGGCGAGCCCGCGCGCCGCGTTGCCGAGGAGGCCGCCCAGCTCTCCGGGCGCATCCTCGGCGGCACGGCCCTCTACGGCGTGGCTGCCGGCGCGGTGGAGGCCTTCGCGTCGCGCACGGGCGAGGACGTGACGGCGCTCGCCCTTACGCTGTTCCTGTTCGTGCTCTACTGCCTGGCCGCGCTCCAGCTCTACGGCGGCACCCCTCTCGCGGGCGTGCGCGCCGTGCTGCCCACCGCCGGCGGCTCAGACGCCGGGCCGCTCGACGGCGCCTACCGCCTGGCCGTGCTCCTCATGATGAGCGGCTTTCTCTTCGTGCCGCTGCTCGGGAGCTTCTCCATTCCCGGGGAGTCGGTGGTGCTCGCCGGTTACCTGGGCATGTTCGCCGTGCTCATCTCGCTGTTCCTGGCCATGGGGCGCATCTCGGGCCATGACGCGGCCCTCTCGTTCGCCCGGGGCTTCGCGGCGCTGTTCGCCGGCGAGATAGCGGGCCTGGGGACGGGCGTCGCCCTCGGCGCCCTGCCGCTGGGGCGCGTGGCGTCCTTCGCCGTGGTGGCGCTGGCGGGCATCGCCGTGCTCTACGCGTACCTGTTCCTGTTCACCGACCGCGACCTGCGCGCGCTCTCGGTGGCGGTGGAGCGCACCGACCGCTTCGAGGAGGCGTGCCGCGCCATCACGGCCGAGGCGGGGCTCTCCAAGCGCGAGGCGGAGCTTCTGCCGCTCGCCCTGCGCGGGCGCACGAGCGAGCGCATGGCCGCCGAGCTGTTCATCTCGAAGAACACGGTGGACACCCACATGCGGCGCATCTACGCCAAGTGCGGCGTGCACAGCCGCCAGGAGCTGATCGACCTGGGCGAGCGCGTCGAGCGCGAGCTGCCGTCGCCGACCCGCTAGGCCCGCGCCCGGGCTCGCCCCCCCCCGACCGAACCGACCGCCCGAAGGAGGGCCCATGAACGTGGACATCTACACCGACGGCGCCGCCCGCGGCAACCCCGGCCCCGGCGGCTACGGCGCGGTGCTGCGCTGCCGCCTGGCGAGCGGCGAGGTCCGCGAGCTCGAGCTCTCGGGCGGCTTCTCGCGCACCACCAACAACCGCATGGAGCTTCTCGGCGCCATCACGGCGCTCGAGGCGCTCAAGCGCCCCTGCGCGGTGACGCTCTACTCCGACTCCCAGTACGTGGTGAACGCGTTCAACCAGCGCTGGGTGGACGGCTGGCTCAAGCGCGGCTGGAAGAACGCGAAGAAGGAGCCCGTCAAGAACGCCGATCTGTGGAAGCGCCTGCTGGCGGCCAAGAAGCCCCATGACGTGCGCTTCGTGTGGGTGAAGGGGCACGCCGGCCATCCGGAGAACGAGCGCTGCGACCAGCTGGCCACCGCCGCCGCGGACGATCCCGGCTGCCACCAGGTGGACGAGGGCTTCGAGCCCGAGGGGCTGTTCTAGCGCGTCCCGGCGCCGGCGCGCTGCGGCTCGGCCTGCGTGCGCGCTACGCCAGGTCGAAGCAGTAGCCGCGCGGCATGATGGCCTTGCCCGAGGCGGGGAAGAGGTGGTCGTAGAGGGCCATGAAGTAGCTGTCGGTCATGGACGCCAGGTAGTCGACCACCACCTGGTCGGGACCCTCGGCCAGGTAGGCCGCCGGGTCGAGGGTGCGCGAGAGCGCGCTCAGGCGCGCGATGTGGTGGCGGAACACCGGCGAGGACTCGTCGCCGGCGGCCACGTCGTCGAGCAGCCGGTCGTACAGCTCCGCGAACATCTCCTCCGCCACGTTCTCCGCGTCGTCGACCATGCCCTCCTTGAGGTAGATCTCCTCGTAGTTCTGGCGCTTGGCCCGCTTGAGGTCGGCGAAGGCTGCCGCCGACAGCGCGATGCGGTCGGTGCCGTAGCTGTTGTTGACGATGTCCACGGTGAGGTTGTTGATGATGCGCGCGTTGTCCGCGCCGATGTAGTCGCTCTCGAAGACGTCGAGGGAGTCGAGCACGCCCATGGCGAGCGCATCCTGGCGGTCCTTGCCCAGGTAGGCGATCATGTCGCTCACGCGCACCACGCAGCCCTCAAGCGTGGAGGGGCGCAGCTCGGCGATGGCTCGCTCATCGGCGTTGCACGCCTCCACGAGCCCGTCGAGGCGCGCGAAGTCCGCCACGTCCCCCAGGCGCAGCTCCTGCTGGGCGAACTCGCCGTTATGGCAGAGCACGCCGTCGAGGGTCTGGAGCGACACGTTGCGGCGGTAGAGCGCGTCGAGCACGCGCACCGACTGCACGTTGTGGTTGAAGTAGCGCCCCGTGCGCGCGTGGTAGCAGCGGGAGAGGAAGCGCTCGCCGGCGTGCCCGAAGGGCGTGTGCCCCACGTCGTGGCCGAGCGCGATGGCCTCGATGAGCTCGCAGTTGAGCCCGAGCAGGCTGCCGATGCCCCGCGCGATGCGGCTCACGAGCTGCACGTGGAGCCCGCGGCGCGAGATGTCGTCGTTCTGGACGAACGAGAACACCTGCGTCTTGTCCGCGTAGCGGTTGTAGGCGGGGATGTTGAGGATCTTCTCGATGTCGCGCGCGAAGGCGGGGCGGGTGAGGGTGGCCTCGTCGTGGGGATTGGGCTCGCGCCGCGTGACGCGCGCGTCGTCGAAGCGCAGGGGGTGGGTCCGCCCTGCGGCACGGTCGGCGCGGATGGCGGCCTCGACGGCGGGGTCGAGGGCGAGGTAGGGGATGGACGCGTGCTCGGGTGACAGGCTCATGGCGGCTCGCTTTCGCTTTCGGCAGGTTTGCGCTATTGTAACAATCGGCGCACTTTCCCTCGCTCGTGCGGGCGGCGCGCTAAGATTAGCTACGGAAAATTCAGAAGGAGCGTGGGAGGTGCCCGTGACCGTCAACATGGTGATAGCCGTCCTCGTCGTGGTGGCCGCGGCGCTGGGGCTCGCCTTCGTCAAGGTGGGGGAGCTGGCCGGCCTCGGCCGACCGGCCCCGCGCGGGTCGCTGCGC
>CANSQW010000241.1 GCA_947649215.1 uncultured bacterium
ACGGGATGACCAGCTGCTCGCGCCACTTGGTGATGTCGGTCACCACGGCGTTCTCAGGCGTGATGACGGGGTGCTTGCCGGCGCCGTCGATGGGGTTCACGCACACGGTGCCCCAGGAGTCCTTGTGCTCCCGTCCGTCCTTGGGCATCGAGTCGCTCTTCCAGATGGGGTCGATCATGATCTTGACGGCCCACTGGAAGTCGCCGTAGTACTCCGGCTGCCTTCCCTCGTAGATGGCCATCATGTTCTCGCGCGGGGTCATTTCCATGGCATTCCTCCTCGGTGATCGGTCGTATACGTCGTAAGGGGCAGAACTAGGCGAAGAACCGCGGGCTCAGCTTGGCAATCTCGTCGGTGACCGCCTGGTAGACGCCCGGGTAGCCGCTGTTGTTGAGGCCCGAGGTGAGCGACGGGATGAAGAACTTCGTGCGGTTCACCGAGGTGAGGGCACGCTCCACCTCGGCGGCCACCTCCTCCTCAGTCCAGTCGGGCTTGTCGATGAGCTGGGACTCCACGCCGCCCATGAACGAGATCTGCCCGCCGTACTCGTCGACGAGCTTGGGGATGTCGTTGGTCGAGCTGATGACGCCCTGCCACACGTCCACGCCCATGTCGATCATGTAGGGCACGAGCGTCTCGCCGAAAGAGTCGGAGTGGTGGATCACGTACTGCACGCCGTGGTCCTTCCAGTAGCCGTAAACCGTCTTGTAGGGCTCGAGGAAGAACTCCTCGAACATCTCCGGCGACAGGAAGGTGGAGATCTGGGTGCCCCAGTCGTCGTGGTGGAAGAGCACCTCAGGCTTGAGGTACTTGAGGTGCGCGTCGGCCAGGCGCAGCTCCCAGGCCACGATCTCGTCGATGAGCTCGTGCATGGCCTCGGGCTCCTCGTAGAAGTTCATGAGGGTCTCGGTGATCTCGCCCAGATGGTGGCAGCGCTCGAAGATGCCCGGCATCACCGCGCTGCAGACCAGCTGCTCGGTGCGATCGACGGCCTCGGCCTGCTGGGCGAAGGGCTCCCAGAACTCGGGGATGTCCGGGTCGCCGGGGATCTTCACCTGGCTGCGCCAGTCGCAGATGTCGGTGATGACGCGGTGCTCCAGGTCGTGGTACGGGAAGAAGCCGGGCTCGCCGGCCACCTTGCCCTGGTAGCAGCCCCACGCGTCGATGAGGTAGCCGTCGCTCGCCAGGTGCGACTTGTCGCTGAGCGGGCTCGGCGCGATCATGGCCAGCGCCTCGTACTGGTTGACGAACCGGTCGGGGTTGCCCCCGGTGATGCACTCGATGAAGTTCTGTCGCTTCGTGAGCATGACGCTCCCTTCTCTCGTCCCCTCGGCCCTGGGCCTTAGGGCCATCATAGGAAGCGCCGCGCTATAATGAGATATGCCATATGCACAATAAGATTCAGGAAAAATGAGCATTACGCCTACAGACGAGTGAAATGAGGAACCGGTGATACCACTGCCCATCCTGCTTGACCGTGTCGGTGAGCTCTCCACGACCATCGCCTACCAGCGGCTCACCGTCGCCGCGGTCTCGTGGGTCGACCTCGACGACGGCACCCTCCCCCCGCCGGGGCGCCAGGTGGCGCGAGCCGTGGTGCGCGCTGCCTCCGAGGCGGACGATGCCGCCGCCGACGCGCGCTCGCTCACCTTCCTCCTCCTCGACGACCCGGACGCCGCCGCCCTCTCCCGCCTGGGCAAGAACGTGGTGGCCGTGGAGACGGGGCTCTCCCCGCTCGCCTTCGCTCAGCAGCTCCAAGCCTGCGCGCTCGAGCTCATGGAATGGGAGCGCGCGCTCGACCGGATAGCCCTGGCCGACGGCACGCTACAAGACTTCCTCACCGCGAGCGAGGCCGTCATCGGCAACTTCATCAACATATCGGACTCGTCGTTTCGCCTCATCGCCTACACCAAGGGGATCGTGCTCGACGACCCCGCCGTGGCCGCCTACATCGAGCGCGGCTACCACGACGAGGCAACGGTCGCGCGCTTCCGGGCCACCCACGCCATGGAGCGGTGGAAGCGCCAGCGCAAGAGCCAGTATCACGAGGCGCCCGAGGGAAAGAAGCACCCGTTCATCAACTACGTGTTCCGCGTGAACAGCTCCTACTACATGCAGATGGTCATGACCTGCCACCGCGCGCCCTTCACGCCGGGGCTCTCGGCCAAGTTCGACATCCTGGCCCAGCACATCCAGCAGCACATCCGCCGCATCGACACGCTGCAGGACCGCACGTTCGAGAAGTCGGCGGCCTTTCTGCTCGACATGCTGCGCGGTGAGTCAGTGGAGCCACGGCACCTGCGGCAGCAGGCGCGCCAGCTGCGCATCTCCGTAGACGCGCCCCTGCGCCTCTACGAGCTCTCGCCCCTCGACGCGGCCGACGCCACCGTCATGTGGAGCGCTCGACGCATCGCGGAGCGCCTGCCCGAGTGCCCGGTGCTGCCCCACGAGGAGCGCATCTTCGTCGTGACGCCACGCGAGCCGGACAACCCCTGGCGCGACGACGCGCGCGTCGAGGCCGTGCTGGCGCCGCTGGCCGCAAGCGACGGCTACGTCTTGGCGGCGTCAGGCATCGTGGAGGGGCTCGCGCGCCTGCCGCTCGCGCTCGATCAGGCGGTGAGCGCACGCCTGATGGCGACGGCCGCGCCGCTGGCGGAGGGACGGCCGGCGCTGCGCCACTTCGAGCTGGGCTTCCTCGCCTACGCGCTCAGCCGGCGGCGCCCCTCTACGAGCGCACTCGACGAAGCCGCGCGCCAGAGCATCCTCGGGTTCCTGCAGCGCGACGGCGTCCGCGGCGCCGAGGACGCCGACTTCCTGATGGTCTACTACGAGCATCACTGCAAGGCGGCCGAAACCGCTCGGGCACTCGGCGTCCACCGCAACACGGTGGCCAACCGCCTGCACGCCCTGGAGGAGCGCTTCGGGGCCGACCTCGCCCGCCCCGAGCTCGAGCAGAGCCTGCGCGCCTGCGCGCTGCTCCTGCGCTAGCGGGCGGCAAACGCAAGGCGCCGCGGGGCGGGGCGGGGCGGCAGGGCGGGCGGGCCAGGCAGGACGCCCGAGCTGCGAGTGAGTGCCTCACCCGCGCGCCACGCCCTGGCGCCCTAGAGCTGCGGGCGATCCCAGGCCACCGGCCAGCTGCCCACCGTGCCGGGCTCGTCGGCGCGGGGCAGGTCGGCCTCCGCACCAGGGCAGACGGGCTCGTACTCGGCCGGCTGGTTGCTGTCTCTTATACACATCTCCGAGCCCACGAGACTAAGGCGAATCTCG
>CANSQW010000242.1 GCA_947649215.1 uncultured bacterium
AGCAGGCCGCGAAGGCGGCCAGCTCCATGCTGGGCTCCATCGGCCGCGAGGCCGGCCGCCAGCTCATGCGCGGGCTCTTCGGCGCGCTCAAGCGCTAGGAACGGAGGAAGAGGGGCTCGGCCAGAGCAGCATAGTCGCAAGCCAGGACCGCCGGGTCGCTGGCAAAGCCGTCGTAGGCCCAGTCGACGAACAGCTGCACGAGCGCACCCGTGAGGTGCGCTAGCAAAAACGGCCGGCTCACCGCGGCCGCCGGGCCCTTCGGGCGCGCGGGCACCGCCTCGTCGAGGAAGCGCGTCATCGCCGTGCGCAGATGGCGGTCGAAGGCACCGTCGGCACCCCCGAGCAGGAGCGCCCGCACGTCGCGCTCGCAGGAGCGCAGGTGACGCAGCAGGTGCTCCACGGCGCCCGCGAAGTCGTCGCGGCCATCGAAGTCATGGCCCTCCTCGGGGCCGCCCGGCGCCAGCACATGGCGCGTCACGCGCGCCATCAGAGCCTCAAGCAAGTCCTCCTTGCCTTGATAGTGCGCGTAGAACGTGCTCTTGCCCACGTTGGCGCGTTCCAGCAGCGCCGCTACCGTGATGGCCGCGTAGCCCTGCTCCTCCAGCAGCTCGGCGAAGGCAGACTCCACCGCCTCGCGCGTCCGCGCCACCCTTCGATCAGCCATCGCTCCTCCCCTCTTGTCGGACCGCCGCGTCACCGGCCCGCATCCCGTCGCCTTTCGGACGATGGAGCCGCATCGTCCGAAAACGGACGTCCCGACCGCATCGTCCCTGGCGGCCCCCTTTGGTCTTACCGATTATAGACGCATGGTTCGATTCCGGACAATCAGTCCCGAAAGGAGTCCCATGCGCCCCGTCATCATGGCCTTGGCCGCCGCCCTGCTCTACGCCCTCAGCACGCCGTTCTCCAAGGTGCTGCTTGACGCCGGCGTCGACCCGAACGCCCTCGCCGGCCTGCTGTACCTGGGGGCGGGCGCGGGAATGGGCGCGCTGCTGGCAGGGAGGCGGGCGCTCGGACGCGGGACGGGCAACCGCCTGCGTCGCGAGGACGCCCCCTATGCCGCGGCCATGGTAGCCCTCGACGTGGCGGCGCCGCTGCTGCTGATGGGCGGGCTGGCCGGGTCGTCGGCCGCCGCGGTGTCGCTGCTCAACAACTTCGAGATCGTGGCCACGGCGCTCATCGCCCTCGTCTTCTTCCACGAGCGGGTGAGCCGACGGCTGTGGGCGGCCATCGCCGCCATCACCGGCGCCTGCGCGCTGCTCTCCGGCGCGGCCGACGCGTCGTTCAGCCCCGCGTCGCTGCTCGTGCTGGGCGCATGCTGCTGCTGGGGCGTCGAGAACAACTGCACGAGTCGCCTCTCCGCCCGCGACCCCGTGCAGATAGTCGCCGTGAAGGGGCTGGGGTCGGGCGCGGGCGCGCTGGCCATCGCGCTGGGCCTGGGCGCCGCGCTGCCAGAGCCGCCTCTGACCGCCGCCGCCCTGGGCCTCGGCTTCCTCTCCTACGGATTGAGCATCGGCGCCTACATCCTGGCCCAGCGCGGCATGGGCGCGGCGCGCACAAGCGCCTACTACGCCGTGGCGCCCTTCGTCGGAACAGCACTGTCGTGGGTCGTGTTCAGCGCTGACCCCTCGCCACTGTTCCTGGCGGCCCTGGCCCTCATGGCTGCGGGCAGCTGGCTCGCGCTGCCCAGGCGTGGCGAAAGCGCTGCCGAGCGCGCCGCCCGCGAGGCGCAGCGGCAGCGCGAGCAGGCCGCGAAGGCGGCCAGCTCCATGCTGGGCTCCATCGGCCGCGAGGCCGGACGCCAGCTCATGCGCGGGCTCTTCGGCGCGCTCAAGCGCTAGCCCCCCGGGGGGCGACCGGCGAGCTTCGCCGCTTCGCACCCGGGACGGCGATTCCGATGCCCCCGTGCATCGGAATCGCCGTATTCTGGTCATTTGCTTCGAAATTCCGAGGCTTTCGGCCCCTGCAGGGGCTCGATCTACTCCCGATGAGGGCGACCCGCTCTCGCGACCTGGGAAAACGCCGATGGCCACACGGCAAGCGGAGGACGCAGCCTCGGAATTTCGAAGCAAATGACCTTTTTTCGCCCCATTCCATGCACGGCCCGCGCCGTCACGCCAGAAGCACCGCCAGCGGGATGGTCGCCACGCTCGCCACCAGCGTGGCCACGGTGATGCCGGTGGCGTACTCGCCCTCGTCGCCGTTCTGGGCAGCCACCATGGGCACCACCGTCATCACCGGCAGCGCCATGATGATGACCAGCGCCGACACCAAGTCGCCCGGCAGCGGCGTCAGCGCCAGCAGCCGGCCGGCCAGCACCGGCAGCGCCACCATCTTCACCGCCACGCCCACGTACAGCTCGGGCCGACGCAGCGCCGCCCCCACATTCGAAAAGCACACGAGCGCGCCCAGGTACATCATGCACAGCGCGCTCGTGGCGTTGTTGATGGTGCCCAAGGTGAGATCCGCCAGCCGCGGCAGGGGGATGTCCGCCAGCACGAACACGAGGGCCGCCGCGATGGCCACCGTGTTGGGCGTCACGAGCGAGCGCGGGCTGAACCGCGCGGCCTGGCGGTCGCGCGCCGTGGACAGCCACACGCCATACGTCCAGAACACCAGCTGGTCGACGAGGGAGAACAGCATCATGTAGAGCAGGCCCGTCTGGGGAAACACCGCCGCGAGCAGCGGAATGCCCACAAAGCCCGTGTTGCCGAAGATGAAGCAGAACTGGAACACGCGGTCCTTGTCAGGGGGCAGCCGCAGCATCCGGGCCAGCAGGAACAGCATGAGCGACGCCAGCGCGTAGAACGCGGCCGCCAGCGCCACCATGGCCAGGTTGTCGAAGAGGGCCTGGCGCGTGCAGCCCACGCAGGTGGAGTAGAAGATCATCACCGGCAGCAGCACCTTGGTGATGAGCTGGGCCATGCTCGGCAGATAGTCCTTCCCGATGACGTTCAGCCTGGCGGCGGCGAAGCCCACCGCCAGCACCAGGAAGAACACGATCATGCGCTCTAGGGTTATCTCGAATATCATCGTCGCATCGCTCCTCGGGCCGCTGCCAGTCTCAGGCTGCCACGTTATCCGGACGGGCGGCGCGATGCTGAACATAATCGTACAATGTGTCCGGAAAGCACCCCCCCAGGAGGCACCATGGCCGATCGTCGCACCAAGAACACCCGCCGCGCCGTCAAGGAGGCCCTGCTGCGCCTGCTGGCCGCCAAGCCGCTGGCCCAGATCACCGTGGCCGAGCTGGCCGCCGAGGC
>CANSQW010000243.1 GCA_947649215.1 uncultured bacterium
CATCGAGCCCATCGCCAAGTGCCGCGGCGAGAAGAAGGCCCTCGCGGCGCTCCTCGACGAGCTTAGGCGCGGCGGCTTCGCGGGCGACAAGGTGCGCATCTCCCACGTGCTCGACGAGCCTCTGGCCGAGCGCCTGGCCAACCTCGTCGTCGACGCGCACCCCGCCTCCGACGTGGCCCTCTACCCCGCCGGCGCTCTTTGCAGCTTCTACGCCGAGCGCGGCGGCCTGCTCGTCGGCTACGAAGGCGCCGAGGCCTAGCAGCGGGACGCGGTGCGGCGGCGGGGGCTCGCTCCCCGTCCCGCTACGTCGGCGAGAGACGTTCCCGCTCAGATTCACGCGGATGGCCTAACGCCTATCCCGCAAGCGCCTGCGCGCCACGAAGATCAGCGCACGACCTCCAGGAGCTCGACGTCGAAGGTCAGGTCGTGCCCGGCCAGCTCATGGTTGCGATCGAGGTAGACGACGTCGTCCTCGATGCGATCGACCCTCACCCGCGCTGCGCCACCCGGGGCAGGCAGCGTGACGAAGCGCCCGACGGGAAGCCGGCCCGCGCAAGGAAGCTCCGCCTCGGGCACCGCCTCCACGAGCGACTCATCGTAGGCGCCGTAGGCCTCGGCGGCGGGAATGGTCGCCGTGCGGCGCTCGCCCTCCGCCATTTCGCCCACTACGCGCTCGAAGCCGGCGATCATCCGGCCGTCGCCCATCGTGAACTCGAGCGGTCGACCACGGCGCCTGCTGCTATCGAACTCCGTCCCATCCTCAAGCGTGCCCACGTAGTGCACGCGCACCCTCTCCCCCGCCTTGGCCATAACGCCCCCCCCTTGTCCGCAGCGCCCGTCAGCCGCAAGGCGCCCGAGCGCGTCGCGCCGCCTGCCGACGCGTCTGTCGCCCACCATTCTAGCCCCTTGCGGCGGACGCGCGCGGCACATCCACCGGGAAGCCACCGACGCCTCGCCGGAATCCCCGGGCGGCGAGCCCCAGCCCCCCTCCCTCGAAGCGGCCTCCCGGAAGGGCGGGGGACCTCGCGAGACGCGCAGCCCCCCCCCGCGTCTTGCACCCCAAGGCGGCGGCGCGCCTGTCCGCTGCAACAGCGCAGACGCGAGTCAGCGGCGCCGATGGCCCGCTCGCACGCGCGACCCGTCAGCAGCGTGCCCGCGCAGCATCGTCGTATGCCAGGGAAGAGACGTGGCCCGTCGGGGAAATCCGGATTTCTGGCCATTTTCGGCGCGCTTTACGCAGAAGTCGGCCCCGCCGCGCGGCGCAAGGGCGCCTTCGCAGCGCGCGACCTGCGGAAACGCAGATCGCCGCGGGCCGATCGACCGCATGGTCGGGCCACAGCAGCGTAAACCGTGGGAAAAATGGCCAGAAATCCGCGCAGAGGCGGACAAACGACGCCAAGACGCGGCGCGGAACCGTCCGATCGCTGGCGAGCCACGACGCCCGCAGCCGCCGGCCCGGCCACCCAGCCGCCCGCTGACCCCGCGCGCTCCGCAGCCGCCGCGCCCGCAGCCTCCCGCCCAGCGCGGGGAAGGCTACGCCGCCGGCCCGTCCTCGTAGACGCCGGCAGGCACGCGCGCCATCAGGATGAAGCCCACCACGAACAGCACGGCAATCGACAGCACACCAGCCGAGGGGTTGCCCGTGATCTGGGTGAACAGGCTCACGAGGAAGGTGCCCATCACCGCGGCGTACTTGCCGAAGATATCGAAGAAGCCGAAGTACTCGTTGGCGTGCTCCTTCGGGATGATCTTGCCGAACTCGCTGCGGGAAAGCGCCTGGATGCCGCCCTGGAACAGCCCCACGCAGATGGCGAGGATCCAGAACTCGAACGCGCTCGCCAGGAAGAACGCAGCGAACAGCGTGATGCCGAAGTACGCGGCCACCGCCACCAGCAGCATGCGCCGCGTGCCGAAACGCGTGGCCAGGCGCCCGTAGGCGATAGCCGAGGGAAACGCCACGAACTGCGTCACCAGCAGCGCCAGCACCAGCTGCACCGAGTCGATCCCCAGCTCGGTGCCGTAGCTCGTCGACATCTTGATGATGGTGTGCACGCCGTCGATGTAGAAGAAGTACGCGAGCATGAACAGCAGGATGCGCCGGTCGCGCGCGATATCCCTCATGGTGGCCACGAGGCCCCGGAAGGTGGCGCGCATGAGGTGCGGCTGGCGCGGCTTGTAGTGCGTCTGGTGGACGTTGCGGATAACGGGCACGCTGAAGGCCACCCACCACGCGGCGGTGATGACGAAGGCGATCTTCATCCCCACGTCCATGGCGATGCCGATGGCCGGGCCGCCGAGCACCACCGCCAGGCACGCCACGAACGGGATGCACGAGCCGATGTAGCCCCAGGCATAACCGTTCGACGACACCACGTCGTAGCGCTCCTCGGTGGTGGCGTCCACCAGGAACGCGTCGTAGAACACCATCGACCCGTTGAGCATGACAGACGAGATCACGTACACCACGAGGAAGGCCAGCGCGTGGGTGGGCACGCCGAGCGCCGCGCAGGCCACGGCACCGGTGCCGATGAACCCGATGAGGAACTTCTTCTTGTTGCCCTTGAGGTCGGCCAGGCTGCCGAGCACGGGCATGAGCAGCGCCAGGATGAGCGAGGCCACCGTCTCGGCATAGCCCCAGGCCACCACCACCGACGAGCCAGGCTCGGCCAGCGTGGCGAAGTAGACGGGAATGAGCGCGGTGGACAGCATCACGAACGCCGAGTTCCCCACGTCGTAGAGCACCCAGCTGCGCTCCTGCTTCGTCATCTTCATGGCCATGGCACGCGTCCCTCGCCTTCTTGAAAAACAGGGCCGCGGCCCCTACAATACCCTGCCTACCCTAGCACGTTCCGCCCCGGTCGGCGCGAGCGCTCGGCCGGCGTCCCGCCGGGCCTGAGAACCGGCCGGAAAGTTGGTCACGCTTGGGCAACATGGCCCCCGCGCCAACCGTCCCATTGTATATGATGGGGAATGGATCGGCGCCGCATCGGCCGCCAGCAGAAGGGAGTACCCCATGCCCGCCCTCATAACCCATGACGCCTTCGGGCGCGACGTCTACGCGGATCGCTTCGAGTTCATCGGGGTGAGCCGCGACGAGTGCGAGGCCTTCCTCCTGGGCAACCAGGGGCCCGACCCCCTGTTCTACGCGGTGGCCAGCCCCCGGCTGCGCGCCGCGCACCGCCTGGGGTCGCTCATGCACTCCCAGAAGCCGGCCGAGCT
>CANSQW010000244.1 GCA_947649215.1 uncultured bacterium
GCCCGCGCGGCCGCCGTGCGGCGGCCCTCCATCACGTTCACCAGGTACGCCGAGAGCGGCACGGCCAGCGCCACCAGCAGCGCCACGCCCGCCGCAGCCTCCGCCAGCGTCACGCCCACGTCCGCGCCGAGCACCGCGCCCGTGGCAGCCAGCGGCGTACTGGCCGCCGCGCCGGATCCGGACGCCAGAACCCCCAGCGCGCTCATCGCTCGTCGCCCCTCAGCAGCAGCGTCGCCAAGTACGCCATCGCAGCCAGGCTCATGAGCCCCACCACCACGGTCACCGCTTCCATCGCGTGCGTCCTTCCGTTTGGGCCCCGCAGGGCCGCCGCCTTACCCGCAAGCGCATCGCGCCTGATGGGAGCAGCATAGAAGGAGGCGCCTAAACGCGCCGTTAAGGTTGGGCCGCAGACGTTAAGACGAGATAAAGAAGGCGGCTGGCCCCAGGCCCGCGGATCGACGGACGCTTCCAGGCGAAAGGCGGGGGCGGCAGACGGGAAACCAGGGATCTCGCGCGCGAAAATGCAAATTCGGACGATTTTGCACTCGTTTTCCAACGCGAGGGCGCGAAGAACGAGGCGCGTTAACGTCGTCCCTGCAAAATGCCAAGGCTAACTCTTGCGCAACCCCGAAACACGCAACGCGAGCGTGCAAAACCGTTCGAATTTGCAAGCAGAGCCGCAATTCGCACAGCCGCAGGGGCAGCCACGCCCCCATCCGGAGGGAAACGCGGGCTAGCCGACGAGGGCCGCCCCGGCAGCCGGCGCAGACCACGCAGAGCCGTCCCTTCTCGCAGAAATCGCCCCCCGCCGCTTCCCTAGCCCCGGATGCGGCGGCGGGACATGGCGATGACGAGGGCGGCGCTCAGGGCGCACACGAGGGCCAGGGCGAAGGGGGCCAGGCGGTCGCCGGTCTGGGCCATGGCGGTGGCGCGCAGCAGCTCGGGGGTGGGCTCGTCACCCCAGCCCACGGCCACGGGCGAGAGCCCCGTCACGGTGAAGGTCACGCCGTCGGCATCAGCCGTGGCTACGCAGGTCTCCACTTCGCCCGGCCCATGTCCGCCTGTCGCGACGGTGAACATGTGCGCGGCCGCGAAGCGGTGGGCGGCCGGGTCAGCGCCCTCGGGCAGCGGCAGCGTGAGGGCGAGCCCCGCGGCGGGGAAGCTCGACTCGTCGGCCTCCTCCCAGGTGCGGCCGCCGTCTGCGGTCACGAACAGCGTCACGTCGTACACGACGAAGCGCTCGGCCGCCACCGTCGGCAGCGCCTCGCGGGCGGCGCGCAGCAGCTCGGCCTCCACGGCCTCGGGCGTCTGGAACGGCGTGGCGGCCAGCCCGGCCGGCGCGGCCTCCAGGCCCGCGCGCAGCTCCACGCGGAAGCGGCCGTCGTCCACGGGCGCAAGCGTCACGTCGGCGATGGTCAGCGCGAAGGAGCGCTCGTCCGCCAGCGTCAGGTCGTAGTTCGCCGCGGCGGGCAGCTCGCGCGCGGCGGCCAGCACGGCGTCGGCGTTCTCCCACGTCACCGTATGCTCACCCACCTGGCCGCGCGCGGGCAGCCCGTCAAACGCCGGCGCCACGGACAGCTCGAGCGACTCGCCCTCCACCAGGCCCGACACCACGAGTTGCGGTGTCTCCACGGCATCCTGCGCCGTCAGGCGATTGGTCGCCAGCGCCACGCCCAGCGTGGCCGGGCGCCGCTCGATGGCAACGCGCGCCTTCGTCGTAGCCGGCAAGCAGGCGCCCGGGTCGTCCGGCTCGAAGCGCACCGTCACCTCGTAGACGCCGGCGTCGCGCATCTCGGGCGCGTCGGCCACCGACCACGTGCCGGGCACCTCGTGCCCCTCCACCGTGGCCGTGACGTCGGCCAGCAGCGCCTGCGCGTCCACCGCCGCGCCGTCGTAGGTCTTCGTGATGCCGGCCACCGCCAGCTTGGGCGTCGGGCGCTCCACCAGCTCGAAGGTCGCCGTCGCCTCGCCCAGGACGTAGTTGCCGCCCGGCGCGTCGGCCACGCGCACCGTCGCCGTGCCCAGGGCGTCGTTGTTCTCGTAGCTCACCGCGTACTCGCCTGCGGGGATCACCGCGTCGCCGTCGCGCACGGTCACCGGCGGCGTCACGGGGTGCCCGGCCCACGTGTAGCGGGGCGCGTCCAGCTCCACCTGCGGCGTCACGGACTTGGGCGCCACCTCCACCGTCACCTCGCGGGCCACGGCGGCAAACGTCACCCGGTCCTCCGGCGTGAACACCGCGTAGAACGTGCGCGTCCCCGCGTTGCCCACCGGCTGCCCGCCGACTGCCCACGACCAGGTGCCCGGCGTCTCGCCGACCGCCGGCGCGGGCAGCGCCACCGACGCCAGCTCGTCGCCATACGTTGCCACGAGCCCCGTCGGCGCACTCACCACGGGCACGGCCTTGGGGGCGTAGGCCTCCTCGGCAAGCTCCGGCCCGTTGGTGAAGGAGGGCCCGATGTCATCGAAGATGCGGTTCTCCACCGGGTGGGTGTCCAGGAACTCCCTGCCGTCCCAGTCGACGGTCTTGGCCCCCTTCGCGAGGAGCCACTCGTTCCAGTACGGATCATACGGCGGGTTCGGATCGCTCGACGCCTCGACGTCGTTCCAGGTGACGTCGACGCCGTACCAGGCGCCGTCCAGCTCCACGTAGTTCCACAGGTGCGGGCCGCGCAGGTCCGCCTCCGCGTCCGCGAGCGCCTGGCCGTCCACCAGCACGCAGGGGATCCCCAGCCTATCGCACAGCACCTTGAGCGCCCGCGCGTAGCCCTCGCACACCGGCCCCTCCGCGCCCAGGCGGCCGTCGAGGGCGCTCACGCACTCGAAGGCGGCGGGATAGGCGGCATGCAGCTGGCCCAAGTCGCCGGCCAGATCGGTGTTGTACTGGTTGTGCTCCACGAGCCAGCGGTTGAGGAACCGCACGGCCTCGAAGGGCTCGGCGGCCGCGCCCGCCGCCCGCAGCTCGCTAAGGACGGCCTCGGCATCGGCGTCGCGCTGGGCGGCGGCAGCGCGGATGGCGCCCTCGCTGCGCCAGGCGGCCGCGCGAGCGTCGAAGTCCTCGCCGCTCAGGACGAAGAACAGCTCCAGGTCGTCACCGGAGAACGACGACCCCACGATCACCTGCGAGTTCATCCAGAACACCTCGGGCTGTCTCTTATACACATCTGACGCTGCCGACGAGCGATCTAGTGTAGA
>CANSQW010000245.1 GCA_947649215.1 uncultured bacterium
CCCACGAACACCTCCCGCGCCCCGCCCGCGCCAGCGTCCCACGCGCCGTCCGCGCCTGCGGCTCCCGCGCGCCCTCCCCCATCGCCCGCAGCGCGTGCCCCGCGATCGGCGCCATAGCCCACCATGAGCGAGACGTGGTTCGTCACCAGGCGCTTCGCCACCAGGTCGAGCACCGAGGCGTCCACCATCTCACGCAGCACCATGCGCGCCTCCTCGAACGTGTAGGCGCCGGGCAGTATCTGCCCGTTCATCATCGAGGAGCTCTCGGGCCGGTAGGCCTTGATCTCGGCGATGGTGCAGGGCTCGACGCCCCAGGCGTGGTCGATGAGGTACTCGGCGTTGGCGCCGAACTCGTCGTAGAGCACGTCCGGGTCCATCTCGGTGACGCCCTTCAGGTCGAACACGCGGAAGCGCGCCAGTCGCCGAGCGATGCCGGGCCCGATGTTCCAGATGTCGGTGATGGGGCGATGGCGCCAGACGCGACGGCGAAACTCCTCCTCGTCCAGGTAGCCGATGAAGTCCGGCGCGTGCTTGGCCGTCACGTCGAGCGCCACCTTGGCCAGGAAGAGGTTGGTGCCGATGCCCGCCGTGGCGGGGATGCCCGTCTCCTGGAACACCGCGTCGCGCAGCATGACGGCGAACGCGCGCGCATCCACGCCGTAGAGGCCGAGGTAGGGCGTCGCGTCGATGAAGCACTCGTCGATGGAGTAGACGTGGATGTCGTCAGGCGACACATAGCGCAGGTAGATGCCGTAGATATCAGCCGACGCCTTCATGTAGGCGCGCATGCGCGGCAGCGCCGTCACGTATTCCACCCCCGGCGGAATCTCGTGCAGGCGGCAGCGGTTGCGGATGCCGAGCTCCTTCATAGCCGGCGTGATGGCCAGGCAGATGGTGGTGCCCGAGCGCTCGGGATCGGCCACCACCAGGTTCGCGGTCATCGGGTCGAGCCCGCGCGCGCGGCACTCCACCGAGGCATAGAAGCTCTTCAGATCGATACACACATATGTTCGCTGTTTCGGCATGGACGTACTATACCACGCCCGCGCCCGCTGGCTAGTAGGAAAGCCCGAAGAATCGCCGCAGCGCCTCGTCCACCTCCGCCTCGCCCAGCTCGAGGCGATGCCGTGTCGCGCCCGAGCGGATGACCAGGCGCCGCCCCGTCAGCGACACGTGGCCGTCGGCCGTGCGCAGGTTCACCATATCCTGGTCGCGAAATTCCGTTCCCGGCAGCGAGCACGCCAGGTTAAGCGCGGCGAAGTCCCCGTCCTCCACGCGCGCGACGCACAGCTCGAGCACGCCCAGCCGCTCCCCCGTCGCTGCGCGGAAGCGGTCGACGCGCCACCAGGCCTCGTCGAGGCGCACGGCCTCGAAGCGCTCGCCGCCCACCTCCTGCGGCCCGGTCGCCTCCAGCCGCAAGGGCCCGCCCGGCGCCGGGCCGCCGTAGCCGACGTCCGCCGACACGAGCGCGCCCTCCACACGCACCAGCAGGCCCCGGTGGTTGATCGGGTCGCGCTGCCCCGGCACGTCGGCCGAACGCGCCAGGCACGGCCGCGCGTCGTAGCCGAGCGCCACGAGCAGCGCCTCGAACAGCTTGTTCAGCTCGAAGCAGTACCCGCCGCGCCGCTTTCGCACGATCTTGGCGAACAGCGCGTCCTGCCGCAGGTCGGGCGCGCAGCTGGCACGGCGAAGGCCCACCGTCTCGAACGGCACGCTCGTCAGCTGCCGCTCCATCAGCACCTCAAGCGCCGCCAGCGAGGGCGCCTCGCGACGGGCGCCTATGCGCGCCAGGTAGTCGTCGGTCTGCTGCGTGGTGAGCATGGGGAGGCCTTTCTCGACGAGCACGGGCAAGCGGGCAACGCGGATCGGGCGCCCGCGGCGTCTGGGCGGGGCCGCCCCACCCAGACGCGGAGCCGGGCGAGCTACCGGTACGACACCTTCGAGTTGTTGACGAGCCAGGAGAGGGCGGCCTCGCGGCGGGCGAACACCTGCGCCTCGGCGGTCATGCCCTGGTCCTTGAGCTGCTCGTAGATCTTGACGCGCTGCTCCTGATCGTTGCCGGGCATCTGGGCGATGACGGCGTCGTCGTCCAGCTCGATGGCCAGGTGGTCGGCCAAGGCGTCGATGGCGCAGGTGATGCGCAGCGCATCAGCCGGCATGCCGGGCACGCCGTCGGCCGGGTCGGGCTCCTCCACCAGGCGCTTCGCCAGCTCGTCAAGCACGAGGTCGGGGAAGCTCGGGTCGTCCTTGGCCATGTCGGGCAGGCCGAACTGCCCGGCCACGCCCGCGCGGAACTCGGCCACCGTGGCAGCCGGGGCGAAGTGCTCGGCCACCAGCTCGTCGGTGAGCTCGGGGGTCTCGCAGCGCAGGATCTTCTCCACGTCCACGCCCATGGTCAGCTCCGATGTGCCGCCCTGCGCGCCGAGCGGCATCTTGATGGCCGCGCGCACCTGCCTGGTCTCGCCCGGCTTCACGCCGATGAGCTCGTCGTCGAAGGTCTTGGGCATCTCGCCCGCGCCCACGTGGTAGAGGGAGTGCTCCATGAGGAAGTTACGCGCCGGGTTGCCGTCGAGCGCCGGGTCGTGGGTGGTGACCACCAGAAAGTCGCCGGGCAGCACGCCGCGCTCCTCGGCCACCTCGTGGTAGGCGGCCAGCGGCTCGAGCATCTTGGCTATCTGCGCGTCCACCAGGCTGTCGGGCACCTGGGGCTTGGGCAGCTCAAGGGCCACCGGCTCGTAGGAGGTCAGGGTGTACGTGGTCATATTCGTTCCTTTCTCGGGGAAATTGATGCCGAAGGGGATGCGCCGCGCGCCACACACCGCAGGGCCGCAGGGCCGCAAGCGGGCGCCGCGCGCCGCGCGAACGCCTACACGTCCAGCTCCTCCACCAGCTCGCGGAGGCGGCGCTGGCGGTCGGAGAGGATCATCTGCTGGTTGTGCGCGTAGTACGACGGGCTGCCGAACTGGGCGATGAAGCGGGCCGATGGGGTGCGTTGGGTCAGCTCGGTCACGAACACGAGCAGCTCCTGCGCGTCGCCGAACGCCTCCTCCAGGAAGGCGAAGGCCGCCGCCAGCCGCGCCTCGGCCGCAGCCGCCGCGGCGTCCAGGTCGGCCTGGGCCGCGAAGGCCGCCGCCACGCACCCGAAGGCCGCCGCATCCTCGTCGTCGTCCAGGGC
>CANSQW010000246.1 GCA_947649215.1 uncultured bacterium
CAGATCCCCGGCGGCCCGCGACCGACGCGAAGCCGCCCTGCAGCCGCGGCGCGCGCGGACCGCGGGCCGACACGCTCTGGGCTACAATGGCTCCCATGGACACCGCCACCGCCCAACGACTCAACGAGCTGAACGCGCGCTTCTACCGGGAGCACGCCCCGTCGTTCTCGGCCACGCGCCAGGCACCGTGGGAAGGCTGGCGACGCTGCCTGACCAGAGCGCTCGACGCCCCTGCGCCCGGCAAGCAGGCGCTCCACGTGCTCGACCTGGCATGCGGAAACCTGCGCTTCGAGCGCTTCCTCGTCGAGGCGCGGCCCGACCTGACCGTCCGCGTGGACGCCGTGGACAGCTGCGCCACCCTTGCCGCGAGCGCTGCCACGCCCGGCGTCCGCTTCCACGAGCTGGACGTGGTGTCCGCCATCCTGGGCGGCACGGACGCGCCGGACCAAACGCGAGCCGAGGCCGACGGCCATGCGCCGGCGGGCAATCCGGCGGCGGCCTCGGCGGGCGGGCCGCTCGCTCCGCTCCAGCTCGCACCCTGCGACCTGGCCGTGAGCTTCGGGTTCCTCCACCACGTGCCCGGCTTCGAGCAGCGCGCGACAGCGCTCGCGGCGCTCGGCGCGCAGCTGCGGCCCGGCGGCGTGGCGGCCGTGTCGCTCTGGCAGTTCCTCGATGACGAGCGCCTGACGCGCAAGGCGGCGGCCAGTCATCCCGCCGCCCTCGCCGACCTGGGCCTCGATGCGTCCGCGCTCGATGAGGGAGACCGCCTGCTCGGCTGGCAGAACGCCCTGGGCGCCTGGCGCTACTGCCACCACTTCGCCGAGCCCGAGGTCGATGCCCTCTCGGCCGCCGCATGCGCCGCCACCGGCGCCCGCGAGCTGGCGCGCTTCAGCGCCGACGGCGCCTCCGGCCGCCTCAACCGCTACCTCCTCCTCCAAGCCTCCGCGTAGCGCCGCGCACGGGAGCTCGTCCTCCGGCGCCCGCCGCCCCCCCGCCCACACCCCGGCACTCCGCGCCCGACGCTCGCGCGGCTCCCCGCTTCCTACGGTTCGGAGGAACCCGCCGCGCGGCCGGGCCGGGAGCGGGCGGCGCCGCTATACTGTGACGCGACACCCGACCACGGAAAGGCACGCCATGGAACACGAGGACACCGCCCGCGGCGCCGACGGCCTGATCAGCCTGCTCGGCATCCGCTTCATCGAGGCCACGCCCGAGCGCTGCGAGGCCGTCATGCCCATCACCAACGCCATCCTCCAGCCCTTCGGATTCGTTCACGGCGGGGCCACGCTCGCCCTGCTCGAGACGGTGGCCAGCCGCGCGGCCGAGCTGCGCGCCAACCTGGAGACCGAGCGCCCCTTCGGCACGCGCGTCGACGTGCGCCACCGCAAGTCGGGCCGCGCAGGCAGCGTCCGCGGCGTCGCCGAGCTCGACCACGTAGAGGGCGTCAAGCAGATCTGGCGCGTCAGCGCCTACGACGACGAGGGCGACGTCATGTCCACCGGCACCTTCGAGACGAAGATCGTCACCCTCGCGTACCTGGCCGAGAGGGGGCGCCGATGAAGGTCCTCACGCTCAACGCGGGCAGCTCGTCGCTCAAGTACCAGCTCATCGACCTGGCTACCGGCACCGTGCTCATCCGCGGACTCTGCGAGCGCGTGGGCGGGCCCGATGCCGTCCACACCTTCGATCGCGGCCTGGGCGAGCTCAAGCGCGCCGAGCCCCTGCGCGACCACCACGATGCGCTCCAACGCGTGATCGCCGTGCTCACCGAGGTCGAGCGCGGGCCCATCCGCAGCCTGGAGGACATCGACGCCGTGGGGCATCGCATCGTGTCGGGCGGCGAGTTCTTCAGCGCGTCCACCCTCATCGACGACGACGTGCTCGACAAGATCGCCGTCTGCTCGGAGCTCGCCCCGCTGCACAACCCGCCGGCGCTCAACGTCATCCGCGCCTGTCGCGAGCTCATGCCCGGCATCCCCGAGGTGGCCGTCTTCGACACCGCGTTCTTCCAGACGCTGCCGCCGCGTGCCTACGTCTACCCACTGCCCTACGAGTACTACACCGACTACCAGATCCGCAAGTACGGCGCCCACGGCACGTCGCACCGCTACGTCGCGCGCCATGCCGCCAAGATGATCGGCGCCGACGTGTACGACCTGCGGCTCATCACCTGTCACCTGGGCAACGGCGCGTCCATCGCGGCGGTGGACCACGGGGTGGCCGTGGACACCACCATGGGGCTCACGCCGCTCGACGGGCTTATGATGGGCACGCGCTGCGGCACCATCGACCCGGCCGTGGTGACCCACATCCAGACGCGGTTGGGCTACACGCCCGAGCAGATGAACGAGATCATGAACAAGAAGAGCGGCCTTCTGGGCGTGTCCGGCGTGTCGAGCGACCTGCGCGCGGTGGAGGAGGCGGCGCTGGCCGGCAACGAGCGCGCCGTGCTCGCGCTCGAGCTGTACGCGTACTTCATCAAGCGCTACATCGGCCAGTACTTCGCCGTGCTGGGCGGCGCCGACGCCATCGTGTTCACCGCCGGCGTGGGCGAGAACTCCGAGTACATGCGCGAGAAGTGCCTGGCCGGGCTGGAGCCTCTGGGCATCGTGCTCGACGCGCGGAAGAACCGCCTGCGCGCCGGCGAACGCATCATCTCCGAGGACCGGTCGCGCGTGAAGATCATGGTGATCCCCACCAACGAGGAGCTGATGATCGCCCGCGACGTGGAGAAGATCGTCGGCAAGCTGCGCCGCGCCGAGGAGCGCCAGGACGAGGTGGAGGAGACGCTGGTGTAGCGCCGGAACGACGCCGCACGGCGCGGCAGCCTGCGGATCGAACGCACGGCGCAGAGGTCGTGGGAAGGTTGTGGCGCAAAATTACCGACGGTTTACTTTCTTTCGGACACCCCCTAGAATACGCGTGTTAACCGTATTCAACTTACAGGCGGCACGGCCTCCATCGCCAGGAGAGAGGGCCGCGCCGCGAGAGGGGGACGCTTCATGCTTGACAGGCGGCTGCTGGCCATGGCGCCGGGCGCGCGACGCGCCATCGCGCTGGACGTGGCGCTCCAGTGGGTGGGACTGCTGGCCACCATCGCGCTGTTCTACCTGATCGGCCTGTTCTTGCAGGCCGTGCTGGCCGGGACC
>CANSQW010000247.1 GCA_947649215.1 uncultured bacterium
CGGCGGGAACCACGCGCACCGTGGGCGTGTGCCGCTTCTGCGGCTGCGGCTGCGGCGTGATCGTCGAGGCCAAGGACGGTCGCCTGGTGTCGGTCACCGGTGACCCCGACAACGGGTCGAGCCGCGGCCTGAACTGCGTGAAGGGCTACTACCTGGCCAGCGCCCTCTACGGCGACGACCGTCTCACCACGCCGCTCATTCGCGACGACAAGGCCACCAAGGGCACTTCGGGCGGTCTGCGCGAGGCCACCTGGGATGAGGCCCTCGACCTGGTGGCCTCCAAGCTGCGCGAGACGTGGAAGGCCGACAAGAGCCGGCTCGCGTTCTGGGGCAGCGGCCAGCAGCCCATCGTGGAGGGCTACTGCCAGGCCAAGTTCTGGAAGGCCGGCCTGCTCTCCAACAACATCGACCCCAACGCGCGCCTGTGCATGGCGAGTGCCGTGGTGGGCTTCATGAACATCTTCCAGACCGACGAGCCCGCCGGCTGCTACGCCGACATCGACGAGGCCGACGTGTTCGTCACCTGGGGCGCCAACATGGCTGAGGCCCATCCCATGCTCTACTCGCGGCTGACCGCCCGCAAGTTGGCCGACGAGCGCGTGCGCCACTACGACGTGACCACCCTGCGCACCCGCACCTCCGCGAGCGCCGACAAGGTGCTCGCGTTCAAGCCAGGCGCCGACATCGCCATCGCCAACGCCATCGCCTGCTACCTGGTGGAAAACGACCTCTACGACAAGGCCTTCGTCGCCGACCACCTGCAGTTCAAGCAGGGGACGGAGAACATCGGCAACGCCTTCGAGGACGGCTACGACGCCTCCGAGCTGGGTCAGTCCGTCGACGCCGTCACCTCCATCACCTTCGAGGAGTACGCCGCGCGCCTGGCCCCCTACACCCTCGAGTACGCCGAGGAGCTCTCCGGCGTTCCCGCGGCCGACATCCAGGAGCTGGCCGAGGTGTTCGCCGACAAGTCGCGCAAGGTGCTCTCGCTGTGGACCATGGGCGTCAACCAGCACAACCGCGGCACCTGGATGAACCACTGCATCTACAACATCCACCTGCTCACCGGCCGCTACGCGCTGCCGGGTGACGGCGCGTTCTCGCTCACGGGGCAGCCCTCGGCCTGCGGCACGGCCCGCGAGGTGGGCACCTTCTCCCATCGCCTGCCGGCCGACCTGGTGGTGGCCCAGGAGCCTCACCGCCGCTACACCGAGGCCGTCTGGAACCTGCCCGAGGGCTACCTCGACGCCATCTCCAAGCCCGGCTTCCACACGGTGAAGATCTTCCGCGAGCTGTCCAAGGGCAACATCGACTTTCTCTGGAGCGCCCACAACAACTGGGCCGTCAGCCTTCCCAACCTCACCCGCTTCCTCGGGCGCGGCGACAAGAAGGGCGTCATCGACGCGTTCATCTGCGTGTCCGAGGTCTACCCGACGCTCTCCACCCAGTACGCCGACGTGGTGCTGCCCGCGGCCATGTGGGTGGAGCGCGAGGGCCAGTTCGGCAACGGCGAGCGCCGCACCGCGGTGTTCGAGAAGGCCGTCGACCCGCCAGGGCAGGCCAAGTGGGACCTGTGGATGCTCATGGAGATAGCCAAGCGCGTCCTGGCCGGCGAGAAAATCGGCGACGAGGACGCCTTCGAGGCGCTGTTCGGCCCGTGGTACGACGCCGAGGCCGGCGAGTTCCGCGGCGATGAGCGCGAGGTGTCCCGCGCCATCTGGGAGGAGTACCGCACCTTCTCCAACCCCTCGCTCAACGAGCGGGCGGCGGCCATCAACGAGTCGGCGTCCCTCAAGATGGAGGCCAAGCAGCTGGCCCCCTACGACCTCTACATCGACAACCACGGCCTCACCTGGCCCGTGCGCGAGGTCGACGGCGAGTGGCTGCCCACCCTGTGGCGCTTCTGCGACGGCGAGCAGGCCGACGGCTTCGACCAGCACGGCGTCGAGCAGTACGGCGAGCATGACAAGGCCGGCGGCGTGAGCTTCTACAAGTCGGCGGGCAAGCGCCCCTCGGTGGTGTTCCGCCCCTGGGAGCCGCCGGCGGAGGTGCCGGACGAGGAGTACCCCTTCTACCTGTGCACCGGGCGCTTGCTGGAGCATTGGCACACCGGGTCGATGACCCGCCGCGTGGCCGAGCTCGACCGGGCGCTCCCCGAGGCGCTGCTCGACATGAACCCGGCCGATTGCGAGCGCCTGGGCGTGAGCGACGGCGACAGGGTGCGCGTGAGGTCGCGCTACGGCTCCTGCGACATCAAGGTGTCCACCGCGGGACGCACCGCGCCGCCCGAGGGCATCGTCTTCGCGCCGTTCTTCGCCGAGGAGACCCTTATCAACCTGGTGGTTCAGGACGTCTACTGCCCGCTCTCCAAGGAGCCGGACTACAAGAAGACCACCGTGTCCATCGAGAAGATCTAGGGAGGGGGAAGGTTCATGAGGAAGAAGATCAGCGCCGTCGCGGCCGGGGCCCTGCTCGTCCTGACGCTCGGCAGTCTCGCCGGCTGCGGGGGGACGACGGGAACCTCGGCTCCGGCCGGCCAGGCCGTGGGCGAGCCGCCGCTCATGCCCGCCAGCCACGAGGGGCGCTTCTACGAGCTGGGTGCCGACGGCTGCTACGGCTGCCACGGCGCCAATGAGGACGCCAACCCCCTGCTGGCTCAGGCCACGCCCCTGCCCGCCGATCACTACGCTGACGGCGACGTGTCCACCTACGAGGTGTTCGGTGCCCGCAGGGAGTGCCTCACCTGTCATCCCCAGGGCTAGGGGGCGCGCCATGGAGAGCGAAGGCACGCGCGACGTGCGCCCCGCCGTCGGGGACGACGAGCCGGTGGTCATCTCGAGCCTGGTGGTGGAGACGGCGCCCGAGCGCGCCGAGGCGGTGGCCCGGGCCCTGGCGGCGCTGCCGGGCGTGGAGGTGCACGAGCGCCAGGGCCACAAGCTGGTGGTGACCATCGAGGCTGCCACCGTGGAGGCGTCCCATGGTCGGGCGAGCTCCTTCATCCAGGTGGAGGGCGTGACGGGCGTGAGCCTGGTGTACTGCAACTTCGAGGACGAGTACGCCGCGCGCCGCTGAGGCGGCACGACAGGCCCGCGAGGGCATCTGGATGAGAGGGAAGGAGGAGCGAGGATGACGGGGAAGACGCGCAG
>CANSQW010000248.1 GCA_947649215.1 uncultured bacterium
TGAAGTGCAGGTTGATGTCCTCCATGGGCACCACCTGGGCATAGCCGCCGCCGGCGGCGCCGCCCTTGATGCCGAACACGGGGCCGAGCGAGGGCTCGCGCAGCGCCACCATGACGTTCTTGCCCCGCTGGGCAAGCGCGTCGGCCAGGCCCACCGTGGTGGTGGTCTTGCCCTCGCCGGCGGGCGTGGGGTTGATGGCCGTGACGAGGATCAGCTTGCCCGGCTCGTGATCCTCCTGGCGCAGCAGGTTGTAGTCCACCTTCGCCTTGTAGTTGCCGTAGAGCTCGAGGTACTTCTCGTCGATGCCCGCCTTCTCGGCGATGGCGCCGATGCGCTCCGGCGTGGCGGCCTGGGCGATCTCGATGTCGGTCAGCACTGCGTCCCCGCTTTCTCTTCGCTTGAGGCCTGCGCGGCCGCCCCGCACCCGCAGGGCGCGCGGCCAGGGCCTCCCCCGTACCGAATAAGGGCATTCTACCTGCGGGCGGCGCGTCGGGGCGGCGCGACGACTGCGGCGGCGAAACTTCCACGACTGGCGGCCGGGGCGCCGCGCGACGCGGGCGGAAGGGCGGGCGCAGCGGGGGCACGCAGGCGGCCCAAGTGTCCAAATGCCACTTTTCCTCGAAAAAATGGCACTAATTTGCGTTTTGGTATGGCAAAGCCACCTTCGAAGGACAGGCGAAAAATCATGACCTGGGAAAACGCCCCGGCACAACGTCCCCTTAACGTGAAAACAGTCAAAAAGCCGGGGTTTCGCCATACCAAAACGCAAATTAGTGCCACTCGAGCCTGAAAAAGCGGCAGTGAGTCCACCGATTCGCCGACCCGCGCAAACCATCGGGCAGGCGTCGGATGCGTGTGCGATCGGGACGATGGGAGCCGCTAGGTCAGCGGTCACCCGCGTCGGCGCTGCGCGACCTGCGCCGTCTACTGCTCCGCAGCGTCGGCGATGAGGCGCAGGCCCTCCAGGGTGAGCTCGCCGTCCACGTGGGTGATGGTCTGGGAGTGAGGCGCGATGAGCGGCGCCAGGCCGCCGGTGGCCACGACGGTTCCCTCGTAGCCCAGCTGGTCGAAGATGCGCCGCACGAGGCCGTCCACGCGATCGACCTCGCCCAGCACGATGCCGGACTGCATGGCCGTCACCGTGCTCACGCCGATGGGATCCTCCGGTGCCGTCAGGTTGATGGCCGGCAGCTGCGCACCGCGGGAGAAGAGCGTCTGGGCGCTCGTCTGCAGGCCGGGCGCGATGACGCCGCCCACGAAGAAGCCCTCCGCGTCGATGACCTCGATGTTGGTGGCGGTGCCGAAGTCCACCACCACCACCGGCTCGCCGTAGCGCGACCGCGCGCCCACGGCGTCAGCCACGCGGTCGGCGCCGATCTCGAGCGGATTCGGGTAGCTGGCCTTGAACAGCGAGCCCGCCGTCTGGGCCGAGCACACGAGCGCCTCGACCCCCGCGCCGTCGCGGATGGCGCGGCACCAGGCGCCGGTCAGCTGCGGCACCACCGACGCCAGCGCGGCGCGGTCGACGTCCGTGAGCGCCAGCCCGGCGGACTCGAACAGCGGCAGCAGCATGACGCGCACCTCGTCGGCAGTCGTAGCGGGATTGGTGGCCAGACGCCACATGCAGGCCAGGTCAGAGCCCTGATAGACCCCCACTACCGTCTGCGTGTTTCCAATGTCAGCAGCAAGTAACATAATTGTGACAAGCCCCATCACTTTTGCGGGTAAACGTTTATAGTGAACGCAGTGCATTATAGCAATCCAGCAACGATCAGCCCTCCGGGTCTAATCGTCGGGATGACGAGAGAAAGGCACAGAAATGACTGAGGCACCAAGCCGCATCCTTGTCGTTGACGACGAGCCATCAATCACCGAATTCGTCAGCTACGCCCTCAAGAAGGAGGGCTACGCGGCCGACGTGGTGGATAACGGCGAAGAGGCGCTCGCGCTCGCCGGCAAGAACAGCTACGACCTGTTCATCCTCGACATCATGCTGCCGGGCATGGACGGCTACGAGCTCTGCCGCCGTCTGCGCTCCAAGACCACCGTCCCCGTGCTGTTCCTCTCGGCGCGCGACACCGAGCTGGACAAGGTGGTCGGCCTGGAGATCGGCGGCGACGACTACCTGGCCAAGCCCTTCGGCGTCCGCGAGCTCATCGCCCGCGTGCGCGCCCTGCTGCGTCGCGGCTCCGGCGGCGACTACCCCGGCGCCTCCAACGCCGTCACCGCCAGCGGCATCACGCTAGACGAGGACGCCCACACCGCGTCGGGCGACAAGGGCGAGATCGACCTGACCCCCCGTGAGTTCGAGCTGCTGGCCAGCCTCATGAAGAGCGCCGGCAAGGTGGTCTCGCGCGAGGATCTGCTGCGCGACGCCTGGGGCTGGGAGTACCTCACCGAGACGAAGACGGTGGACACCCACATCAAGCGCCTCCGCGACAAGATCCAGTCCGCCGGCTACGACCCGGCCCTCGTCGAGACCGTCCGCGGCTACGGCTACCGCTTCAAGGCGTAGCCGAGCGCCCAGAGCACCCGAGACGCACACGAAGGAGGACGCCAGCTTGGCGTCCTCCTTTTTTCGCGCCCTAGGCGAGCGCCTGAAGCGCCGGCCTTTTCGCGTGCCAAGGACACCGGCCGCTAGCGAGACGTCGCGTGCCTCGCGGCGTTCTTGCCGGCTATTCTTCCGGAGCAGTAGGCGTAGGTGGTGGTGATACAGCGGGTAGAGTAGTAGGGGTAGGTGTAGAAGCCCGATCCCTCCTGGCCGGCTACGTAGAGGCCGGGGATGGGCGCGTCGTCACGGCCGAGGGCCTCGAGGCGCTCGTTCACCTTCACGCCGCCGAGCGTCCCCATGATGGGGATGACCGAGCGTATCGCGTAGAGCGGCATCGCGTGCTCGTTCATGAGCGGGGCGATCTTGCCGAAGTCCTCGTCCACGCCGCGGCGGCAGAGCTCGTTGTAGCGCGCGAGCGTCGCCGGGAAGACGGCCGGGTCGGGGAACCCGACCAGCGCGGCCAGCTCCTCGGCGCTCTCGCCGCGCCACGCCTGGCCCTTCGCCACCGCGTCGTCCAGGCTCTCCTGGAGGTTGGGGATGGGCACGAGCGCGCGCGACGCCACCGACTTGCTCAGGTAGTCG
>CANSQW010000249.1 GCA_947649215.1 uncultured bacterium
CGGGAGAGGGGCGCAGCGGGCGGGAGTGGGGCGCCAGCGAGCGTGCGGCGGCGGAGCGGGCACAGCGCGGACGGGGGCGAGACGTCAGCGGGCGCGAAGCGGACGGGCACCCCCCCCCGCACGCGCCACGAACGGGGGGGCGAAGGCCAGGCCCTAGAGGGCGGCCAGGCGCGCCTGGACGGCGCGGACGCGCGGGTCGTCGGCGTAAGGAGCCCAGCGCGGGTCGGCGGCGACCGACGTAGCAAGGGACGAGGCGAGCCCCGCGGCGACCTCCGCACGCGTCGTGGCCATGGCAGGATCAGGCGCCGCCCAGAGAAGGTCGGCGACCGCCCCGAGAACGGGCGGGTTCTCAGGCGCGGCGAGCGTGGCAGAGCAGGCGGCCACCGCGTCGGCGAAGCGCTCGAGCGCGACGAGGGCGTCCTCAGGCACGCAGGCGCGAGCGTCCTCCGAACCGCCAGAGGGCGCGTCCTCCTCAGAGCACGGCGCAGGCCCCGGCGGCTCCGCCGCATCGGCGGCGGGCGCGACCGGCGGGAGCAGGCTCACGGCCAGGACGCGACGTACCATCGGCAAGAGCGTCGGGGCGAGGGCCGTCATGCCTGGCACAACAGCCAGCCCCTCGGCCACGGCAGCCACCTCAGCCAGTCGCTCCGGCTCGTCGCCGTAGAGCGCCGCGAGGGCCTGCACGTCCGCTGCGGCCTCGAGCGCCGCGCAGAGCAGCGCGTGCTGCAGGACGCGCGCAGCGGCATCGTCGTCGCCACGCTGGCGGTAGACCTGGGCGGCTATGGTGGCGGCAGGAACCGGCTCGCCGGGCAGGTAGGGGCCGAGCAGCGCAAAGACGCCCTCGTCCTCGCCGAGCCACTGGAGCAGCGCGGCCAGGGGCGCCACGGCACGGCGAGCCTCCTCCGACTCCGGCGCCAGGGCGCGAACGCGCTCGAGCACACGGCGCCCCAGATCGGCGCAGGCGCGGGCCTCCCCCGCCATCGGCCGCTCCTGCGCGCCCGCGCCGAGCGGCGCCCGGCCGTAGAGCAGCATCCCGAGCGCCAGCAGCAGCGCCGGACATGACCACCAGCGCACGGCCTCGGCGCGCACGGCCTCGAGCGCGGAGGCCGGATCCTCCTCGAAGCGGGCGAGCAGGGCCTCGTAGGTCGCATCGACGCGCTCCTGGGGCATCTGAGGCTCATAGCCGATCAGCTCGTCCACGCTCAGGGCGAACAAAGCCGCCAGCTTGGGCACGAGCACCAGGTCGGGCAGCGACCGGCCCCGCTCCCACTTCGACACGGCAGCCTTCGTGACGCCCAGGTGCGCCGCCGTCTCCTCCTGCGTGAGCCCGCTTGCCCGCCGCGCCTCCGCGATGCGCCGGCCCAGATCGATCTCGTCCATGCCGCCTCCCTTCGTCGGTTCCATCCTCACCAGCGTAAGGGTCAACCCCCGGCCCACGCAAGCGACCAGCCGTTGACTTCCGCCTGGCAGAATCAACCGCGGGAAAGCCGCCGCGCCGGCCGGAAGCCGCAACAGGCGCTCCCTCTACCAGCCCTGCCGTCTCCCAGGGAGCACCTGGCGGCGCAGTTCGGCACGGCGCGCCGTCCAATCTGACCGCGAGCAGCGAAACCCGCCCTGCAGGCGCGCCGCGACCAGCAGGGCCACCTCGTGAAACTGAACCACATCGCGAACCTGATCCCAGGTGAGCGTGAGCACCGTGATTCCCTCGCGGGCGAGCTGCGCCCGACGTGACGCATCGCGGGCTATGCGGTCTGCTCCCACATGAAAGCGGTTGGAGTCGTACTCGATCGCAAGGCGACGGGCAGGCCAGTAAAGATCGCAGAACCGGCTGGCCGGCCAGCGCGCAGGCGACCGCGTCAGGCGCACCTCGGCGTTGAGCGCGGGAGGCGCCAGACCGTAGCCGCCGCGCGAGGTCGGCGCGCAGAGAAGCAGCACGACGACCGCCTCCATCGGAGAAAGCGCCTCGTCCACGAGGAAGCGCGCGGCAAAGCGAGCCGGCTTGGCGCCCTTAACGCCCGCGAGGCGCTGGGAGATGCGCCTGAGCGCAGCCGCCGTCGAAAGCGGCTCACGGCGGCGAAACCCCTCCGGGTCATCGGCATCGAGCGCATACCCGCCGCAGAACTCCATCCCCAGCAGCGCCAGACGACCGAAGGAAAGGCTCGGAGCCAGCTGGAGAAAGCACAGCTCGGGCGAGCTCACGTAGAGGTCGCGCGTCAGCCTGCGAAAGGAGCCGGGCGGATAGGCGGCCGCACAGACATGGGAGCGCACCAGCTGCGACTTGCCCCGCGAGGCCGCGTCGGCAACCAGCACATGGTAAGGCCGCTCGTGGATGCCGAAGGCATGGAGGCCCGCATCGTCAAGCGCCGCTCCCCGGGGAACGTCATGGCGCGGCACGGCATAGCAGAGCGGGAACTCCCGCTCTGCGGCCTGCGACCGAAGATGCTCGAGCGCGGTATCGTGGCTGAAGAAGATGCTCATGGGCGCACCCTAGCACGGCGCTGCGCAAGAAGCGACCCGAGAAATCAGCGCCCGTGCTGCAAATACGAGCGGTTTTGCACCCGAAGAACACCCGACAGCCGCGCCCCCAGAAATGCACGGCCGCAAAAGCCCAGGTCGGAAAAGCCTCTTGTCACCATACAACCGTTTGCGTGCAACTTCCAGAGTGCAAAACCGGCGGTATTTGCACCAAGAGGGCAAACTTGGCGAAAGGCCGCCCGAAACGGCGCGGGACAGCCATCACCCAGCCGGGGGGGTAACCGAATCGACTATCGGCCGAGGCGATCCTTCAAGAGCCCCGCCGCCCCGACCACCAGACAGAGAGCCGTCCACGTAGCCGTCGACAGGTCGGAGGTGTCGAAGCTGACGGGCCGCCCCGTCCGCACATCGGCAAGAACACCGATAAGCAGCAGAAAAAGGCCGCAGAGACCCAGACCGCCGATCGCCATCATGAGAACCACCTCTCTCCGCTCATCCCCCAGGGGCAAGCGCCATGCTACCAGCGAGCGAGACCGCCGATTGCCCAACGGGCCCTCGGGCGCAGGCGGAGAAGCTGCCGTCTAGCGGCTGCCGGGCCAGCCTGCCAGCGCGTCGGGCATGGCGGCGAGGCCCTGG
>CANSQW010000250.1 GCA_947649215.1 uncultured bacterium
GGCCAGGCGCTCGGCCAGGGGCTCGTCGAGCACGTGGGAGATGCGCACCTTGCCGCCCGCGAAGCCGTTGCGCTCGAGCTCGGCAAGGAGCGCCGCGAGGGCCTTCTTCTCGCCGCGGCACTTGGCGATGGGCTCGATGTCGCCGGCCTGCGAGGCGCGGGCCACCACGCGCACGCCCAGCAGCCCCGCCAGCTTGGCCACCGTCGGGCTTACGCGCCCGTTGTTGGCCAGGTTGGTGAGCGACTGGAGCGCGAAGGCGAGATGCGTGCGCCGGCGGTAGGCGTCGATGGCGTCGCAGACGTCCTCGTAGGGCAGGCCGGCGGCGATGAGCGCGGCGAGCTCCTCCACGATGAGGCGCATCTCCGGGCCGGTGGAGAGCGAGTCGATGAGGTGCACGCGGCGACCGGGGTGGGCGGCCTCATAGGCCTCGCGAGCCATGGAGGCCGACTCGTAGCTGGCCGAGAGCGTGGAGGTCATCACCACGCCGAACACCTCGTCGCCGTCTTGGAAGGAGGCTTCCCACTCGCCCACGGAGGGGCAGGCCGTTCCCGATCGCCCCTGGTAGGAGGCGAGGAAGTCGGTCATGGCCGGGATGTCGGCCGTGCCGTCGTCGACGAAGTGACGTTCCCCTGCGGTCACCTTGAGCGGGGCGAACCCGAAGGGGATGCCCGCGGCGCCCGGGAGGGAGTCGAGGCTCGTCAGGTCGGCGGACGAGTCGGCGATGATGACGCGTTTCATGGAATGCTCCTGTCGTTTCACATCGGTTTCAATGAACTAGTTTATCAGGTATTGAAAAACCTTTCCGACAGATGTGGGAAACTTCATCGGTTTTCGGCATCTTGTTGCGCGAGCGGGGGAGCGCGGCTAGAATCCCGAACCATGAGCAAGACGACCGACATATCAGCGCGCCCTGCATCCGGCGCGCCCGACGACGCGACCCGGGCGGGAGGGGGCGGCGCGCCCGCCATCGTGCCTGCTCCGCGCGATTTTCGCCTGCCGCGCTTCCGCGACGTGCCCGATGTGGGGCTCTACCTCGAGCAGGTGGTGGCCTACGTGAACGGCGTGCTCGCCCCGCTCGGCGTGCCCGCGCTCACCTCGTCGATGGTCAGCAACTACGTGAAACAGGGCATCGTCCCCGGCCCCGTCAAGAAGCGCTACGGCGCTGACCAGCTGGCTTACCTCGTCTTCGTCGCCTGCGCTAAGACGGTGCTTTCCATGGAGAACATCAGCCTGTTCTGCGCCATGCAGCGCGTCACCTATGACACGGCGACGGCCTACGACTACTTCTGCGAGCAGCTGGAGGCGGCCATCGCCTTCGTGTTCGGCGAGGCCGACGACATCCCCGAGACCGGCACCACCGCCTCGTCTGAGAAGACCATGCTGCGCTACTGCGTCATCGCGCTCGCCAACGTGGTGTACCTCACCGCGGCCTTCGATGCCGTCCGCGCCGCGCAGGAGCCGCGCGCGTAGGCGGTGACGTGCGGGCTTGCGCCCCGCGCCCCGGCCGCCCTGCCTGTCCCGTGTTTCCGGCCAGCGCTGCGTTCTGCGCCCGCCGCGCCCCGGCCGTCCGCCGGCCCGGTCAGGAGACGCGAATGGACAGACGCCCCGCCGGGCGGGCGGCGTTTTTGCTATAGTGATGCGACGCTGGGCTTTTTCGCCCCGCGCCTCGTCTGCGGGCCTCGATTCGGAAAGACTTGCCATGTCACTCATCGTCGCAAAGTTCGGGGGCACCTCGGTCGCCTCCCCTGAGCGCATCAAGAACGTCGCGAAGCGTCTCGTGCGCATCCGGCAGAACGGCAACCAGGTGGTGGCGGTGGTGTCGGCCATGGGCAAGACCACCGACGAGCTCGTGGGCCTGGCCAACGCCATCAACGACAACCCGCCCTCGCGCGAGATGGATCGTTTGCTCTCCACCGGCGAGCAGGTGTCCATGACGCTTCTGGCCATGGCCATCGAGGCGCTCGGCTGCAAGGCCATGAGCTTCACGGGGCGCCAGGCCGGCATCATGACCGACGGCACCCACAACAAGGCGCGCATCACGAAGGTGGACAACGAGCGCATCGAGGCGGCGCTCGCCTCCGGCGCCATCCCCGTCATCGCCGGCTTCCAGGGCATCGACGCCAACGGCGACATCACCACGCTCGGACGCGGCGGCTCGGACACCACGGCGGTGGCCGTGGCCTGGGGCATCAACGCGGACGTGTGCGAGATCTACTCTGACGTGGACGGCGTGTACACCACCGACCCGCGCGTGGCGCCGCGCGCCAGGAAGCTCGACGAGATCTCCTACGATGACATGCTCGAGCTGGCCAGCGCCGGCTCGGGCGTGCTGCAGAGCCGCGCGGTGGAGTTCGCGCGCAAATGGAACGTGGTCATTCACTCCCGCTCGGCGTTCTCCGAGGCGGAAGGCACCTACATCAAGGAGGAGACGGACATGGAGGAAGCGGTCATCACGGGCATCGCCCACGATACCTCCGAGGTGAAGGTCACCGTGCGCGGCGTGCCGGATAACACCGGCGTGGCCGCCAAGGTGTTCTCGGCGCTCGCGACCAACGCGGTGAGCGTCGACATGATCATCCAGAACATCTCCGAGGACGGCATCACCGACATCAGCTTCACCTGCCCGGGCGCCGATTTGCCCCGCGCGGCTGAAACCATGGAGCGCATCCTGCCCGAGATCGACGCCCGCGAGTTCGTCGTGGACGAGGACATCGCCAAGGTGAGCCTGGTGGGCACGGGCATGAAGTCCTCGCCGGGCGTGGCGGCGCGCGCCTTCCAGACCCTCGGCGAGAACCAGATCAACATCCTGGCCATCTCCACCTCGCCCATCCGCCTGTCGGTGGTGGTGGACGCGGCCCAGGCGGTCCAGGCGGTTCGCTGCCTGCACACCGCCTTCGGCCTGGACTCCGAGAGCGTCTTCGAGGAGACGCAGCTGTCCGCCGAGGAGATAGCCGCGAAGATGAAGAAGGGGCGCTAGGCGCCTGGCCCGCAAGGCCGACGAGCTGCTGAGAGAGGAAAAGCGATGACCTGGACCAAGGAGATGCCCGCCAATCCGGTGGTGGCCGTGGCGGGGGCCACGGGCGCGGTGGGGCAGGAGTTTTTGCGCGTGC
>CANSQW010000251.1 GCA_947649215.1 uncultured bacterium
CTCGTGGGCTCGGAGATGTGTATAAGAGACAGGTGTCCCCCTGCCCTCGCCGCCGCATTCGCGACAGGTTTCCGAAAAAGTGGCCAAAAACACTACGCTTTACGCGCTTCCGAGGGCAAACGGCGACTTCCAAGCAATCGCGACCTGGGAAAACGCACCTCCTGCCCCGCCGGTAAGACACAGATCGGCGTAAACCGCAGTGTGTTTGGCCAAAAACACCAGTCCCCCCCCCGCGCGCTCGGGGGCGGGGACCGGTGCGCGGTTGCGCGGCTGGGCGGGTATCGGTTTGGCAACGGTGGGGGACCGGGGACCGACGGGCGCCACAGCTGCCCTCAAGTTGGGTATCATCTTTCTGTTTCGTTGGGGCTTGGTCTGGGAAAGGCGGATGCGGCTCGCGTTGGCAGGCGCGGCGGATGCCATCGTTTTTCCCAGGTCAAGTACGTAAGCAAGAGGAGGTGTGAGATGGAAATCCTCACCGACGTCGCCTTGTTGTCGCGCATCCAGTTCGCGCTGACGGTGGCGTACCATTTCCTGTTCGTCCCGCTTTCGATTGGCCTGGGCCTCATCCTGGCCATCTGCGAGACGCGCTACTACCGCAGCCGCGATGAGCGCGACGCGGCGGCCACCCATTTCTGGGTCAAGATCTTCACCGCCACGTTCGCCATCGGCGTGGCCACGGGCATCACCATGGAGTTCTCGTTCGGCACCAACTGGGCCAACTACTCCCGCTTCGTGGGCGACATCTTCGGCGCGCCGCTGGCGGCTGAGGCCCTGTTCGCGTTCTTCCTGGAGTCGGTGTTCCTGGGCGTGTTGCTGTTCGGCCGCAAGCGCGTGAGCCCGCGGGCCTATATGGTGTCCGCCTGGCTCGTGTGGTTCGGCTCGTGCCTGAGCGCGCTGTGGATCCTCATCGCCAACTCATGGATGCAGACGCCGGCCGGCGCCGCGCTCAACGCTGCGGGCGACGAGGCCATCATCACGGACTTCTTCGCCGCCGCCTTCAATCCCTCCATCTTCGCGCGCTACACCCACACGGTGGACGCGCTGCTCATCATGGGCGCCTTCGTGGCCATGGCCGTGGCGGCGTGGTACCTGCTCAAGGGCCGCCATGCCGACTTCGCCATGAAGATCATGCGCATCGGCGCGGTGGTGGGCATCGTCACCAGCTGCCTCATGATCGTGTTCGCCCATGCGTCGGCCGTGGTGGTGTGGGAAGAGCAGCCCACCAAGCTGGCGATGATGGAGGGCCAGTACGACACGGAGGCGCCGCCGCTGTATGCCTTCGGATGGGTCGATGAGGAATCGGGCGAGGTCATTGCCCCGTTCTCCATCCCCGGCGGCACGAGCTTCCTCGCTACGGGCACGTGGGACACCGAGTACCCGGGTCTCAACGACCTGGCTGAGACGGAGAAGTACGGCGCCATGGACCCGGCCGACCTGCCGGTGAACTTCGTGTTCCAGAGCTACCATATCATGGTGGCCATGTACGGCCTCATCATGCTGACGGCCATCTTGGCCATTGTGTTCACCTTCAAGGGCGGGCGCGTGAAGAAGATGCGCTGGCTGCAGAAGCTGCTGCTCATCTCGCCGCTGTTCCCGCTCATCGCCATCAACACCGGCTGGATTACGGCTGAGGTCGGCCGCCAGCCGTGGGTGGTCTACCCGTCGGTTTCGGGCCCCGAGGGCGTCGAGCTGCTCACTGACAACGCCATCTCGATGTCGGTGAGCGCGCCTGAGCTGCTGACGACGCTCGCGCTGTTCGCGCTCGTGTACCTGCTGCTGTTCGTGGGCTGGGCCCGCGTGATCGGCCGCTTCATCAAGGAGGGCCCGGCCGAGCAGTTGGCCGCCGCCGGGGCTGGCGAAGCTGGCGAAGCCGGCGCCGCGGGCGACGCGGTGGTGGAGGCGCTCGAAGAGGCCGTGGCGGAGGAGTCGGCCGCCCCGCGCTCTGCCGCCTCTGGGAAGGACGGTGAGTAGCCATGACCATGACCATCCTGGGCGTCCTGTGGTTCTTCTTGATCTTCGTGCTGATAGCCGGCTACTTCATCCTTGACGGCTTCGACCTGGGCGTGGGCGTGCTCGCTCCGTTCCTGGCGAAGAACGAGGAGGAGAAGGCTCTCATGCGCCGGTCCATCGGGCCGGTGTGGGACGGCAACGAGGTGTGGCTCCTCACGGCGGGCGGCGCGCTGTTCGCGGCGTTCCCCGACGCGTATGCCACCACGTTCTCCGGGTTCTACCTGGCCGTGATGCTCGTGCTCTTCGGCCTGATCGTGCGTGCCGTGTCCTTCGAGTTCCGCGCCGGCGACCCCGGCTGGGCGAAGGTGTGGGACGCGTGCTTCTTCGTGGGATCGCTGCTGCCGGCGCTGCTGTTCGGCGTGGCGGTGGGCAACATCTACGCGGGCATCCCGATGGACGCCAACGGCGACTACATGGGCGTGCCGCTGCTGGGGCTCATCACCCCGTTCACGCTGCTCACGGGGCTGTTGGGCCTGGCTATGTTCCTCTCGGCCGGCGCCACGTGGACGGCGCTCAAGGCCCCGCTGGGAAGCGACCTCCATCGTCGCGCCCAGGCCCTGCGCGTGCCGCTCCAGGTTGTGGCCGTGCTGCTCTTCGCGGTGGTATCGGTGCTCGGCCACTTCTTCTACGCGCCTGACATGGCCCCTGAGCTGGGCATTCTGCGCTGGCTGTTTGCCGCGCTGTTCCTGGTGACGGTGATCGGCTCGATGGTGGCGGGCCGCGTCGGCAGCCGGAAGGGCTGCCCCAAGAGCGACCTGGTGGCCTTCCTCGGCCAGAGCGCCGGCGCGTTCTCGCTGGTGGGGCTGCTCGCGTGCTCGATGTTCCCGTGCCTGGTGGTGGCCTCGCCCGACAGCATCGGGCCCACCATCACCATCCTGAACGCCGCGTCGTCCGAGCTCTCGCTGTTCTGGATGACCGTCATCGTGTGCGTGGGCCTGCCGCTCGTGCTGGTCTACCACGTGGTGATCTACCGCACGTTCCGCGGCCGCGTGACGCCGGAGGACCTGGCTCACTAGGCGCCTTGCGCGAGAGAGCGGCCCTCGGGTCGCGAGGCTGGCGGGCCGGCTGCGGGTACTCCGCGGCCGGCCCGCCCCTCGTC
>CANSQW010000252.1 GCA_947649215.1 uncultured bacterium
TCGTCGACCTGGCCGCAGCGTCGGCTGCCGCCGTGTTCGACGATCCGGGTATCGCCGGGGCGCTCCGCGACGTGGCCGTGCGCCTCGCGCCCGATGGCGACTCGGCCCCTGGCGTCACGGCTGGCGCGCCCGCCGTCGCCGACCTTGCCCCGACCGACTCCGCCGCCCCCGCTGCGGCCCGCTCTTAGGAGGCTGCCATGGAATTGCTCGTCGTACTCGTTTTTGTCGGCTGCGCGCTGCTGACCGGCGCTCTGCTGGCCGTCACCCCCTGGCTCATGCCCAAGACCGAGTGCTTTGCCGTCACGGTGCCCGAGGGCGCTCGCCGCGACCCGCGCCTGGTCGGCTTCCGCCGCCGCTATGCGCTCATCGTGGGCGCGGCCACGCTTGCCTGCTCCGGGCTATTGGCCGCCTTCGCCGCTGGCGCCGGAAGCTCGCTTGGCGAGGGGACGGCCTTCGTCGGGGTGCTCATCGGCGCGATGCTGGTGCCGGTGGCGCTGTCGTTCGGCCTCATGCTGCACTTCCGCCGGCGCGTGATGGCCATCAAGCGCGCCGAGGGATGGGCGGCGCCGCGCCCTCGGGCGGCTGCGGTGGTGGCTGAGGATGATGTGCCGCACGCCATCTCCCTCGTCTGGAACCTGCTGTACGTACCGGTCGTTCTGGCGACGGTGGCCATCGGCGTGGTGGCATGGCCGGCCATCCCCGATCAGATTCCCATGCACGCCGACTTCTCCGGCAACGTCAACGACTGGGCGCCCAAGGGCATCGGCAGCGTGTTCTTTCCCGTGCTCGTGCAGGCGTTCATGATCGTGTGCTTTCTGTTCTGCCATTGGTCCATTCTGCGCTCCAAGCGTCCGACGAGCCCTGGCGCGCCGATGACCTCGGCCCTGGCGTACGGCCTGTTCGCGCGCGCCCAGAGCATCTACCTGCTGGCGACGGGCGTGCTCATCACCGCGGCTATCGGGCTTGCGTTCATGCTGTCGGCCATCGGCGTGCTCTCGCTTGGCGGCGCGGGAGCCATCGTGGCGGTGGCGGTGATTCCCGTATTGCTGGGCTCGGTGGCCATCGCGCTTGTCTACGGGCAGGCCGGATCGCGACTGTTCCGCCGCATGGAGGCGGCCGGCGCCAACGCGGGCGTCCCGTCCGGCGCCGTGATGCCCGCGGACGACGACGATCACTGGAAGCTCGGCATCTTCTACGTAAACCGCGACGACGCGAGCCTGTTCCTTCCCGAGCGCTTTGGCGTGGGCTGGACGCTTAACCTAGGACGCCCGGCGGCCTGGGCGGTCGTCGGCGGGTTCGTTGCCGTGATGGCGCTGTTCGTGGTGCTCGTGTTCATCGCGATAGGGTAGGGGAGCGGCCCGGCGGCAGTTGGCTCGCAGGCCGTCGGGCGCTTGCCGCGCGTCCTGGTTCGGGCGCTCTCAATCTGAGAACCCGGCGCGAAGGTGTGCCTGCGGGGTGGCGCGTCGGCGCCAAACCCCTATAATCGGTCGCTATGGCTAAGAAGTTCGACCCCGGGGTATACCGCGCCATCCTGCGCGTTCGCCAGGCCTACGCCTTCGACGTGGGCGGCTTCCTCATGCGCTTTTACTCGTACATGATGAACATCGGCACCATCACCATGATCACGCTGGCGGGCCGGTCGTTCCTCGTCGCGGGGCTGGTGTCGTCGGCCATCGCGCTGGCTACGTTCCTTATTTCGCCGCGCGTCTCCAAGCTCGTCGACGAGCGCGGGCAGCATCGCGTGGTGCCCGTGGCCGCGGCCATCACGCTGGTGGGGTGGGCCCTCATGCTGGCCACGGTGGGCATGGGCGGCCCCGATTGGGCGCTGTTCGCGGCGGCGGTGCTCATGGGCTTCGTGCCCAACCCCCAGGCGCTCACCCGCGCGCGCTGGACCTACCTCATCCGTACCGGCCGCCTCGGTGATGCCGCACCTGACCTGCGCACCATGTTCTCCTACGAGGGCGTGCTCGACGACATTGGCTTCATGTTCAGCCCGTCCATCTCCATCGCGCTGGCCACCGCCCTGTTCCCGACGGCCGGTCTTCTGGCCGGGGGCATCAGCTTCGCGGTGGGCGTGACGGTGCTCTCGCTCTCGCGTTCTACCGAGCCCGAGCCCGGCTGGGGCGCCTCGGCCAGCGGCGCCGACGCCGCTCGCCCGCAAAGCGTGTTTCGCACGTCGGCGGTGGTGCGCGTGCTGTTTTTGCTCATGCTGTTCCTCGGCGCGTTCTACGGCATCTTCGACACGGCCACCGTGGCCCTGGCCGAGGAGCTCGGAGACCCCAACATCGCGAGCATCATCCTCATCATCGCGTCGTTCGTGTCGATGATCATGGGCTTTGTGTTCGGCATGATCCGCCTGCGCGTGCCGCAGCACCTTCAGCTGGTGGGCGCCGGCGTGCTCATCGGCTGCGCCTACGGCTCCATGGCGCTCATCGACTCGGCGCAATCGCTGTTCGTGGTGTCGACGCTCGGCGCGCTGTTCTACGCGCCGTTCCTCATCGTGTGCAACGCCACCTGCGAGCGCGCCGTTCCCGGCGACCGCCTGACCGAGGCCATCACGTGGATGAACGCCGGGGCCACCTGCGGCATGGCGTTCGGGCCGTCGCTCGGCGGCGTCATCATCGACGAGATGGGCGCGGTGGCGTCCTTCGACCTAGGCGCCGCGCTGGCCATCGCCATCCCCGTGACGCTCGCGCTGTTCTATCGGCTGCTCAGGCGCAATGTCCGCGAGGACGCGTCTGCCAAGGCCGCCCACGAGCCGACGAAGAAGTAGGCGTTGCCCCCCCCGGCGGCGCGGCGGCGACGGCCCCCCTGGCTGCGGCGCGGCGGGGCGGGCCGGGCGGTAGGAGCGGTCTGCGTGCAGGGAGATCGGCGAAAAATGGACACTTGCGTCGAAACTCCGAGGTCTGCGGGGGCCTGAGGGGGCAAAATGCCCGCGCAACCACTAGGGGAATTCTCGTGACCTGGGGAAACGCCCGGGCCGCCACGCGCTGGAGCACCCAGCGCCTCGGAATTTCGACGCAAGTGTCCAAAAACGCGAAAAGAGTGCGCACGATCCCCTCCAGCGGATCCTTCGTGGACGCCGCCGGGCACCTCCGGCA
>CANSQW010000253.1 GCA_947649215.1 uncultured bacterium
CCCCCCATCCCGCCCCGTCGCGCCACCGTTCCTTACGGGCGGTAAACGGCGCTCACAGGCCCTCCACAACGCCCCACCGCCTCGCATCCCCATATTTTGCGCTCTCTAAGAACCACCCCACAACATTTAGGGATGCTCTCGCTCAACATAGGCGAACACCCGTTTTCACCTGGGCATTCTGTGGGTTGAGAATGGGTCAGTGGGGCATCAAAGTGTTGCGAAGTGGGGCGTTGTGGGGTAATATGCATGACACGAACTCGAGCGAGACCAAGCGGAGAGGAGCCATGGCCAAAGCCGAAGCCACAGAGGAGGAAGCCGTCCAGCCGCGTCGCGCGGTCGACCTTAACGGGCAGCACTCCTTCAAGGTGGACGCGAAGGGCCGCGTGGCGCTCCCCGCAACGTTTCGCAAGGTTCTCTCCAAGGATCTCGTGGTCACCCGCGAGCCCAAGGACGAATGCGTCTACGTGTTCGAGAAGCCTGACTTCAACGACTGGGTGGACAAGCTCTTCGAGGACCGCTTCGGCGGCTACAAGGAGTCCGACCCCCAGCACGTGAAGCTGCGGCGCAAGCTCAAGACGAGGGCCTACGACGTCGAGGTGGATGCTTCGGGCCGTATCATGCTCTCGCAGGACGTGCGCGCCGCCGCGGGCATCGACAAGGACGTGGTCGTCGCGGGCAACACGGGCCGCGTCGAGATCTGGGATGCGAAGCGCTTCGAGCAGATGGACGAGGAAATCGACCTTGGTCTCCTCTTCAGCTGATCGGAAGGCGTGAGCGACGTGACAAGCGAATACCGGCATACACCCGTCCTGCTAGCCGAGTGCCTGGAACAACTCGAACTCAAACCACAGCATACGTTCCTGGACTGCACGCTCGGCTTCGCAGGGCATTCCTTCGAGGCCGCCAAGAGGCTGGGCCCCGAGGGCCTGCTCATCGGGATCGACCAGGACGAGGTGGCCCTCGCGGCCGCCGCCGAGCGCCTGGGGCAGATCCCGGAGGGCCAGCGCCCCCAGCTCAAGCTCCTGCGCGGCAACTTCGGGGATATGGACGAACTACTCGTAGCGGCCGAGGTGCCGGGGATCGACGCGGTGCTGTTCGATCTCGGCGTCTCGTCGGTGCAGATAGACACGGCGTCCCGCGGCTTCTCCTTCAAGGAGAACGGCCCCCTCGACATGCGAATGGATCCGGGCAAACAGACCCTTACCGCAGCAGAGATCGTCAACACCTACAACGCAGCAGATCTCACTCGGATCATTCGCAGCTTCTCCGACGAGAAGTGGGCCAGCCGCATCGCGGACTTCATCGTGAGGGCCCGCGCCGACGCCCCCATCGAGACGAGCGAGGCTTTGGTGGACATCATCAAGGCCGCCATACCCGCCTCGGCCCGCCGCGCAGGCGGACACCCCGCGAAGCGAACCTTCCAGGCACTCCGGATAGAAGTCAACTCGGAGCTGACCGTCCTGCGTCGAGGGCTCGACGCCGCGGTCCGCTGGCTCAACCCCGGGGGGCGTGCGGCCGTCATCAGCTATCACTCCCTGGAAGACCGCATCGTGAAGGACACGTTCGCCTCGTTCGCGAACCGCTGCACCTGCCCGCCGGATCTGCCGGTGTGCGTGTGCGGCAAGGAGCCGGTGCTCGACATCATCACGCGCAAGCCGCTGCTTCCCACCCCGCAGGAGGTTGAGCGCAACACGCGTGCCCGCAGCGCCAAGCTGCGCGTCGCGCAGAAGCGCTGACGAACTCAGGCTTTAGGCAGGGCGGCCCCTGGCGGGCGCGCTGCCTAAAGCCTGATCCGTCTCTAGGGCAAACATGACGATCGGGAAACGAAGGCGGCCGCGCCGGCTCGCCGCATGACGAAGGAGGGCAGACCCATGAGCGCAGCGCATGCCTACGCGCCCGTCGTGGAGCGCGCCCCCGAGCGGTCGCGCCGCCCCCAGGGGCGCGCGTCGGTATCCGTCGTCCGCGGCCAAGGCGCCGACGCCCAGGCCCGCCAGAGCGCGAGCGCGCTCGTCTTCGCGGCCAAGGTGGCCGCCTGCGTGGTCGTGGTGCTCGCCGTCCTCGGATTCGTTCGCGTCACCCTGAGCTCGGCCACCGTGGCCACTGCGCTCGAGACCCAGGAGCTCACGTCTCAGATCGACGTGGCCCGCTCCGAGGGCAGCAAGCTCGAGGTCCAGCAGTCGTCGCTGGCCAACCCCACCCGCGTGCGCATCGTCGCCGCGTCGCTCGGCATGGCGGCCCCGGCCTCCACGTCCGTGATCGACCTGTCCGGTGATGTCGTCGTCACCGATGAGGCCGGCAACCTCTCGCTCTCGGGGAGCGCCGCCGCGCTGGCCCAGGGCTAGGCGGCTCCCGTGGCCTCCCGCCAGCAGCCCCCGCGCGGATCAGCCAGGCGCCCCCGCGCCTCCCGAGCCGCCGCAGCCGTCCCCGTCGACAGCCGCATGACCATCGCGGTGCTCGTCTTCGCCGCCTTCGCGGCCGTGTTCCTGCTGCGCCTCGTGTACCTCCAGGTCATCGTTTCCGACCACTACTCGGCCATGGCCAGCGAGTCGCGTACGGTGAGCTTCACCACCACGCCGCGCCGCGGCACCATCTACGACCGCAACGGCATCGTGCTCGCCACGAGCGTCGAGGCCACCACCATCTACGCCAACCCCTCCGAGGTGGAGGACGTGCCCTACACCGCCTTCCGCCTGGCCGAGACCCTCGGCGGCAAGGAGTCCGACTACGAGAAGATCCTCGAGAGCGACACCTCCACCTTCGCCTACGTCAAGCGCCAGGCCACGGTGGAGGAGGGTGATGCCGTGCGCGAGCTGGGCCTTGAGGGCATCTACTTCATCGCCGACACGCGGCGCGAGTACCCCAACGGCTCCATCGGCGGCCAGGTGGTGGGCTACTGCAACGTGGACGGCGAGGGCATCACCGGCCTGGAGCTCCAGTACAACGACATCCTCAAGGGGACGCCCGGCACCTACTCGGCCGAGCGCGGCAACGCGTCGAAGGGCTCCACCCCCATCCCCGGCGGCGTCCACGAGGAGACGCCGGCCGTCGACGGCACCGACATCATGATCTCGCTCGACATCAAGATGCAGAACA
>CANSQW010000254.1 GCA_947649215.1 uncultured bacterium
GGCCACGGCGGCCTGGACGCGATGGAGCGGCCCGTCGGCGCCCTCGCGGGCGTAGACGGTCATGCTCACGAGCGAGATGACGAGAAGGGCGGCGAAGAGCACCCGCCGAAGGAGTGCCGAGCCTTGGTTTTGGAAGTTGAGGGCCATCGAGTGGGGCGGCCTACTTGGAGCGCATGAGCGTCTGGCGCAGGGCGGTGGGCGTCTCGAGCACCTTCAGGCAGCCGGACACCACGTTGGTGAGCGCCGTCTCCGACACCCAGACGGGGATCTCCAGCTCGTTGGTGAGGTAGCGGTCGAGCCCGTGGAGCAGGCCGCCGCCGCCGGTCAGCAGGATGCCGTTCTGGATGATGTCCGACGCGAGGTCGGGGTTGGTCTTCTTGAACGTCTCCTTGATGTGGAGGACCATCTCCTCGATGGGGGCCTGGAGCGCCGCGCGGACGTCCTCGGACTGGATGGTGACCTCCTTGGGCTGCTCGGTGATCATGTCCTGGCCCGAGATGATCATGTCGCGCTCGCGCCCGTCCTCGAAGGGCAGGATGGAGCCGATCTTGATCTTGATGACCTCGGCCGTGCGCTCGCCGATCTTGATGCCCAAAAGGTCGCGCAGGTGCATGGCGATGGCCTCGTCGAGGCGGTTGCCGGCCAAGCGCAGACTGGAGGAGGTCACGATGCCGCCGAGCGAGATGACGGCCACCTCGGTGGTGCCGCCGCCGATGTCCACCACCATGCTTCCGGTGGGCTCGGTCACGGGCAGATCGGCGCCCATAGCGGCGGCCATGGGCTCCTCGATGAGGTAGGCCTGGCGGGCGCCGGCCTGGATGGCGGCCTCGAACACGGCGCGCTTCTCCACGGAGGTGGCGCCGCAGGGGATGCAGATGACGATGCGGGGCTTGGGCTGCCAGGGGTACTTGCGCTCGGAGGCCTTGTTGATGAAGGCCGACAGCATGGCCTCGGTCACGTCGTAGTCGGCGATGACGCCGTCCTTCAGGGGATGCTCCGCCGAGAAGGCGTCCGGCGTGTGGTTGATCATGTTCTTGGCCTCATGACCGACGGCCAGCACGCGGTGGGTGGACTTCTCTATGGCGACGACCGAGGGCTCGTTGATGACGATGCCCTCGCCCGTGATGGCGACCAGCGTGTTTGCCGTTCCCAAGTCGATGGCCATGTCGGCGGACATCTGGCCGGTCAACCCCGAGAACATGTCTAGAAAGGACATACTTAGCTTTCCCCTTGGGTCAGGTTTCGGGCGGGCGAATTCATAATCGGTTCAGTTAGATTCGAATTCTACCATAGGGGCCCGCCGCCCCCGCCGAAATCCACACGGCGCACACCGCCCCACCAGGTCATCGGCACTCGCGCGCCCCCGGCCGCAGGCGGCGGGAGCCGGCGCTAGTGCACGCTGCAGGACAGGCAGGGGTCGTAGGCGCGGACGAGCTTCTCCACCTCCAGGCGGATGGCGGCCTCCGAGCGGCCCTCCCCCACCAGCTTCTCGGCCAGAAGGCGCATGTCGGCCTCGAGGTTGGCCACGTTCTGGGCCGTGGGCGTGAGGATGTTGGCGCGGACGACGCGGCCCTCCCCGTCGATGGCCAGGCGGTGGAACAGCGCGCCGCGCGGCGCCTCGGTGAACCCGACGCCCTCGCCCGCGCGCACCTCGAAGGCCGCCGGCGCGCTCGATCCCTCGAAGGCGTCGTCGGCCAGGCGGCGGCAGAGCGCCGCGCACCGGTCGAGCACGTCCACCAGCTCCACGGCCTGGGCCAGGTTGTTCATGAGCGGGTTGAGCTCGGGCGGGCGTAGCCCCGCCTTCGCGGCGGCATAGCGCGCCCGCTGGCTGAGCGCGCCCCACGACGCGTTCACGCGCGCGAGGGCCGCGGTCATATACGGGCTGCCCGTACGGCGGGCGCGAGCGAGGAAGGCGGCGGAATGGCCCACCGGGTACTCCTCCACCTCGTCCTCCACCTGGGAGCAGGCGAAGTCGTAGCCAGCGCGCACGAAGCGGGCCGTGTCCGAGTCGCACACCGGGTAGCGCCCGGGCGCCACCATGGCGAGCATATCGCCCGCCGTCTCGATGGCAGGCACCTCGAAGCCGTCGAAGAGGTCGACCGCCTCCACGGCGAAGTCGGCCATCGCGTCCATCTTGTCCGCCAGCGCGCGGTACTCCGCCGCCGTGATCTCGCTGGTGAAGCCGCCCACCACCGCGGTGATGGGGTGCACCGAGCGCCCGCCCACGGCGGTGCACAGCTCGTTGCCGAGCGCCTTCATCGCGAGCGCCTTGTCGAAGAGCGCCGGGTTCTCGTCCGCCAGGGGGAACACGCTGCGGTGCCCGAGGAAGTCAGGCGCGCTGAACACGAACAGGTGCGTGGCGTGGTTCTGGAGGAACGAGCCGTACACGAGCAGCTCGCGCAGGGCGGCCGTGCGGTCGGTCACGCGCACGTCGAGGGCCGCCTCGATGGCGCGCAGGTCGGTCACCACGTGCGACGACGAGCAGATGCCGCAGATGCGCGAGGCCACGTAGGGCACCTCGTCGAAGGGGCGCCCCACCACCATCGACTCGAACAGGCGCGCGGGCTCCACCACCTCCATCTGGCAGGTGAGCACCTGGCCGTCCTCGATGACCAGGCGCACGTTGCCGTGGCCCTCGATGCGGGCGATGTGGTCGATGCTGATAGCGGTGCGTGCCATGGCCTATCCCTTCGGTGCGAGGCTCGGGTCGACGGTGTTGAACAGCTCAAGCGCCTTGTCGAGGCGCGCCGGATCCACGCCGCTGCGCGCGGCGACGGCCCGGGCCGAGGCCACGTTGGCATCAGGCGAGAGGCCCGCGCAGCCGTTGCAGGGCCGGCCCAGGTCGGGGCAGCGCGCCCCGCAGCCGGCACGCGTCACGAGCCCGAGGCAGAGCGTCTCGCGGCCGTAGAAGCAGCCGCGCTCGTTGCGCTTGCACTCGCCGCAGAGCGTGGCGGTGGGCACGGACTTGTTGGAGCCGCGCAGCACGCGCTGGAGCGTGTCGGCGAAGTCGAGCGGGTCGATGGGGCAGCAGCGCACCTCCCGGTCCACGGCGATGACGCTTGCCACGGGCGCCGGCGCGCGCAGCGCCCCGC
>CANSQW010000255.1 GCA_947649215.1 uncultured bacterium
TAGATCGCTCGTCGGCAGCGTCAGATGTGTATAAGAGACAGGCCCACGCCGACGCGTCCCTAGACCGTCGGGTCGTCCTTCACGAAGGTGGAAACGGAGATGCTGACCACGCCGCACAGAAGGCCGCCGACGAACCAGGCCATCCAGAAGTAGGCCGTGTGCCACTGCGGCACGAGCAGCAGCGCCACGCCCACGATGGTGGCCAGGATCATGATGATGCTGCACAGGCCCCAGGACAGCTGGCTCTTGCGATGGCGGCGTTCCAGCCGCGCCCGAGCGCGCTCGATCTCGGCGTCGGAGGCGTCGGGTATGCCCAGGATCTCGCAGATCTGCGCGTCGGTGTACAAGCCGCGCAGCTGGGCGGCGCTGGCCTCGCGCATGCACTTCCACGAGTCGCTCTCGGCCATGGCCTGCTCGCGGGCGTCGTTGTAGTTGGCGACGTTCAAGCGCGAGAGCAGCATGCTCGCCCGAATGATGAGCCACACCGCCATCGCGATGAGGGCCATCATGAAGCCGCTCGCGATGCCCTTGGTGAAGTCCCCGCTCCCATCGGTGAGGCACGCGCCCATGATGCCGACGAAGATGAGGAAGATGCCGGTGACGAGGTCGACCACAAAGGAGCGCTGGGTGGTACGGCGGTCGTTGGCGGTGTAGAAGTCCTGGACGTAGGGATGGCTGCGCTGGAACTCCGCATGCTGGAACGAGGCCGTGAGGATGAGGGCGGCGCCCATGCCGATGCCGACGAACAGCGGGATGAGCATAAGGGCCTCCAGGTTCGGATTGAAGCGCTCGGCGGCCGTGCCCACGAAGATGAGCAGCGACACGCCCAGGAGGATGAAGAACACGCCCGTGGCGATCTTCAGGGCGAAGGCGCGCATATGCTCGTCGTAGCCGCACACGTCCAGGGGCGGCCCGCCGGCGTTCTCGCGCATGACGGCGGCCGCAGCCTGGGCGCGCGGGGTGGGGTCGGCGGCCGTCAGGTCGCCCTGCACGAGGTCGTCTAAGGTGCAGTCGAATATCTGGCAGAGCTTGAGCAGCTTGTCCATCTCGGGGTAGGCGCGCTCGGCCTCCCACTTGGTGACGGACTGGCGGCTGACGCCGAGCATCATGGCCAGCTGCTCCTGGGTCATGGAGTGGGTGGCGCGCAGGTGCTGCAGGTTGTTGCGAAAGCTCACGATGAGTCCTCTCGGTAGGTCAGGCGGTTGAATCGGTTGTCGACGCACCCCACTCTACGGTAGCCGGTGTGCCCGATCTACCAACTTGCGGCATCATTTTCTTGCGCCTGCAGGTTGCCAACCCCAGGTCAGGGCCGTGAAACTACCAACTTAGCAGCTCGTAGCCGTCCTCGGTCACTACAATCTGGACCTCCCACTGGGCGGTGGGCAGGCCGTCGGCGGTGCGGACGGTCCAGCCGTTGGGGTCGCTCATGTCGATGCCGGGCTTGCCCAGGTTGATCATGGGCTCGATGGTGAACATGAGCCCGGGAGCGAGCACCGGGCCCGTCCCCGCCTCGGTCACGAAGCTGACGAACGGATCCTCGTGGAACTCGAGCCCGATGCCGTGGCCGCCGAACTCGCGCACCACGCTATAGCCGTGTGCCTGCGCATAGGCGTTGACCGCCGCGCCGATGTCGCCCAGGTGCCCCCATGGCTTGACGGCCTTGAGGCCCTCCTCCACCGCCTCCTTCGTCACGCGCACGAGATCGGCTTTCTCGGGCGGTACCGAGCCGATGCAGAACATGCGCGAGGAGTCGGAGAAGTAGCCGTCCAGGATGGTGGAGCAGTCGACGTTGATGATGTCGCCTTCCTTGAGCACCTCGTCCTCGCGGGGGATGCCGTGACAGACCACCTCGTCAACCGACGTGCAGACGCTTTTGGGGAAGCCCTCGTAATCGAGCGGAGCGGGGATGGCGCCATGCTCAACGGTGTAGTCGTGCACCCAGCGATCGATGTCGGCGGTGGTAACGCCGGGGCCGATGCGCTCGGCCACGTAGTCGAGCGCGCCCACGTTGACGACGGCGCTGCGGCGAACGCCCTCGATGTCGGCGGCGGTTTTCAGCAGGCTGCGCAGCGGCACTTCCTCGCCGGCCTCGTAGAGGGCCTGGAGGCGCTCGTCGAACTCGTGGTGGCACTTCTTATACTTGCGACCGCTGCCGCACCAGCACTCGTCGTTGCGGCCGGGCTGCGGTTGTCCGTCGTACATGGTTCCTCGAATCTGCCCCGGAGGGCGTCGGTGGCGGGGCGCCCCGCGGGGGCGTCGGGATGGTGGTTGGCGGATCCGGGCTTCGGGTCGCGGCCGCCGCGCTTGGAGGGGGCGGACTGCCGGCAACGCGGGACGCCCGGGCGTCGCCGCTGATGATCGCCTGCCATACTACCGCAACTTGGCACGGGGGGTCGCGTTTTGCCGCCATCCGGTTGCGCGGCGATAGAAGGGCAGGGCCTCGCGGGTCGCGGATCGTCGCACGGGGGGGCGGCGGATGGCGGCGGATGGCGGCGCGTCCCCGGAAAACGGCCGTTCTCTGCAAATCGGAACGGTTTTGCACTCGCCGCTGCTCTCGGCGCGGCGGGCTGCGGGACGATTGGGAGCAAAGGCCCAGGTCGTCAGATCCGAGTTAGGCGGCGAGCTCCTGCTTGCGCGATTTCCAGAGTGCAAAACCGTTCCAATTTGCAAAACAGCGCTAAAACCGTGAGGAAGCGCCGTCTGGCCGCGTGCCTCATCGAGGTGCGGCGTACTGTTATAATAGTCATAGATCAAATAGAACAGTTTCTCGCGAAGGAGGCGCGTCATGATCTTGCGCATCGACCCGAGCTTGCATGAGCCCCTGTACCTGCAGATACGCAATCAGCTGGTGGGCGCCATCGCGCGCGGCGAGCTGCAGCCGGGCGACCGGCTGCCTGGCGTGCGTGCCCTCGCGTCTGATCTGGGGATCAACCTGCATACGGTGAACAAGGCCTACGCGGTGCTGCGGGACGAGGGCTACCTGCTCATGCGCGGGCGCAGCGGCGCCTTCGTGGCGGATGCGGCGCAGGCAGCCTCGGCTGGGCGTCGGGTCGAGGTCGAGGAGCGCGCGGCCGAGGCGTTCCG
>CANSQW010000256.1 GCA_947649215.1 uncultured bacterium
GCAGCGTCAGATGTGTATAAGAGACAGATCCTGCGCCGGGCGAGAGTATGGCCCAGTACGCTCCGGGCGTTCGCTGGATCGGCGTCATCGCCGCGCAACTCGTCGTCTTGGCGATGATCTACCCGTTGGCGGACAGACGCTGGCTTGGCCGTCGGCTGGGGCGCTCTCTGCCGCGCGTCGGGCGCACGGCAGCTGCGCTGGTGGCGGCCGGGTTCGCGCTCTTCGCCGTCATGATGGCCCTCAACGGCGACTTCGCGGCGTAGCGCGCGTGCCTTGCGAAGGCGCTTTCCGATTTTCTGACCAATTTCGCTGCGCTTTACGCGGCCAAGAGGAGGCGGCGGCTGCCCGTGGGCGGGCGCGAATTACGTTTTCCCAGGTCAGCGGAATGGCCGTATGCGGGCAGGGGAGTTGTTGGCGGAAAAGCTGCATACACCATGGCGACATGGGCCAGAAATCCGGAAAGCGCCGCGCATCGGCCGGTTTCCGGCCTCAGCCCGCCCCGGCCGCCCCGGTCCGACCTGCGCCGGCTGCGCGTCCCCGCGTCCCCGCGCCCGCGTGCCCGGCCCCAGCCGCAGCCAGCGCGGCCACCTACGCGCCCGCGTCCTCCAGCGCTATCTCGTCGATCACCTGGCGCAGCAGCGCGGCGGACTCCTTCAGGCTCTGCTGCTCGGCGTAGTTGAGAGACGGGGGCATGCGGCCCTCGATGCCGGCGCGGCCCACGATGCAGGGGGTGGACAGCGCCACGCCCTCGATGCCGAACTCGCCGTGCAGCATGTTGGACACCGACAGCACCGACTTCTCGTCACGCACGATGGCCTCGCAGATGCGCTTGACCGAGAGCGCGATGCCGTAGTAGGTGGCGCGCTTGCGGCGGATGATTTCGTAGGCGGCGTTGCGCACCAGGTCGCTCATCTCGTCGCGGAAGGCGGCGTAGGATCCCTCGGCGCGCATGTTGTAGAAGTCCTCGAGCGGGATGCCGGCCACGTGCGCGCTCGACCAGGCGATGATCTCGCTGTCGCCGTGCTCGCCGAGGATGCGGGCGTGGACGTTGCGCGGATCCACCTCCAGGCGCTCGCCGATGATCTGCTTGAGACGCGCGGTGTCGAGCACCGTGCCCGAGCCGATCACCCGGTCCTCGGGCATCCCCGACAGGCGGACGGCCGCGTAGGTGAGCACGTCGACGGGGTTGGACACCACGAGCAGGATGCCGCCGCACTCCCGCGCGCGAATCTCGCCCATGATGCCGCGGAACACCTCGACGTTGCGGTGCACCAGATCGATGCGCGTCTCGCCCGGCTTCTGCCCGACGCCCGCCGTCACCACGATCACGCCGGCGTCGGCGATGTCGTCGTAGGTGCCGGCGTAGATGCTCATGGGGCTCGCGAAGGCCATGCCGTGGCTGATGTCGAGCGCCTCGCCCTCGGCCCGCTCGGCGTCCACGTCGATGAGCACCATCTCCGAGAACAGCCCCGATTCCAGCAGTGCGAAGGCGGACGCCGATCCGACGAACCCGCAGCCGATGACGGCGACCTTCCGGTCATTGACCTGGCTCATGCGATGACCCTTTCTCCCGGGAAAAACGCGTTTGCGAAGGGTATCATGATAGGCCCTGCGAGAGAAGAGAGGGAACCGTGCGAGAAAACCGCGAGAATTCCGTTGAAGTGGAGGCCCGCGCCGCCGACGCCGCCTCTGCGGCCAAGGGGCGTGACGCGTGGGCGTCGCGCACCGGCTTCATCCTGGCCTGCGTGGGCAGTGCCGTGGGCATGGCCAACATCTGGCTGTTCCCCTACCGCGTGGCCGATCTGGGCGGCGCGGCGTTCCTCATCCCGTACCTGCTGTTCGTGGCTCTGCTCGGGTTCTCCGGCGTCATCGGCGAGATGGCCTTCGGGCGCGCCATGGGCGCCGGCCCCCTCGGCGCCTTCGGCAAGGCCATGGAGCTGCGCGGCGTCGCCCACGGGCGCGTGATCGGGCGCCTTATCGGGCTCGTGCCCACCATCGGGCAGCTGGCGCTCGCCGTGGGCTACGCGGTGGTGCTCGGGTGGGCGTTCAACTACCTGGTGGCCTCGCTCGACGGGCAGCTCATCAACACCGACCAGGTGGGCGCGTTCTTCGGCGCCGTGGCATCCGACCTGGGCAACGTCGGGTTCCACCTGCTGGGGCTCGGCGTCACCTTCGCCATCATGATCCTGGGCATATCCCGCGGCATCGAGCGCATCAACAAGGTGCTCATGCCGGCGTTCTTCGTGCTGTTCGTCATCGTGGGCGTCCGCGTGTTCATGATGCCGGGGGCGCTTGAGGGCTACGAGTACCTGCTCGTGCCGCGCTGGGAGGCGCTCGCCAACCCCACCACCTGGGTCTACGCGCTCGGGCAGGCGTTCTTCAGCCTGTCGCTCGCCGGAGGCGGCACGCTGGTGTACGGCAGCTACCTGAAGAAGGACGTCGACGTGGTTCGCTCGGCGCGCGACGTGGCCGTCTTCGACACGCTGGCGGCGCTCGTGGCGGCGTTCACCGTGGTGCCGGCGCTGTTCGCCTTCGGGCTGGACGTGTCGAGCGGCCCGCCGCTGCTGTTCATCACGCTGCCCGGCGTGTTCCAGGAGATGCCCTTCGGCAACCTGTTCATGATCGTGTTCTTCCTGGCCGTCGTGTTCGCCGCGGTGACGAGCCTCATGAACCTGTTCGAGTCGCCCGTCGAGGCGCTGCAAGACCAGTTCCGCCTGCCGCGCTGGGCGGCCGTGGCCGTGGTGGCGGTCATCGCCGTGGCCGTGGGCCTGCCGCTCGAGAGCGGGGACGCGGTGTCGCTGTGGATGGACGTCATCTCCATCTACGTGATCCCCGTGGGCGCGTTCCTGGCGGCCGTCATGTTCTTCTGGGTGTGCCCGCGCGGCTTCGCCAAGCGCCAGGCCGAGCTGGGGCACGGCCCGATCGGCCGCTGGTTCGACGTGCTCACGCGCTACGTGTTCGTGGGCATCACCGCGCTCGTCATCGTGCTGGGCATCTTCTTCGGCGGCATCGGCTAGGCGCGCCGGCGCTGGCGCCGAGGCGTCGCGAAGGTGGGGAAGGGAAGGGGTCGCCGCAGGTCGGCG
>CANSQW010000257.1 GCA_947649215.1 uncultured bacterium
CGCGATTCGCCTTAGTCTCGTGGGCTCGGAGATGTGTATAAGAGACAGCCACCCGCCAGCCGACGCTCGCCGCCAGCGTCGAGGCGATGGGCCGGCGCTTCATGCTCTCCGAACGCGAGATCGAGGTGCTTACCCTCTACGCGCTCGGCTACACCCAAAAGCGGGTGGCCGAGGAGCTGTTCATCTCGCCGGGCACCGCGCATACCCACGTCAAGCGCATCTACGCCAAGACGGGCATGCACTCGCGCCAGGACCCCCCCGCCTCCCGGGAGCGCCCCGGCGCCCAGCCGGGGCGGGCAAGCCAGAGGCGCGCAGCCCCGGTGCAGGGCTGCGCGCCTCGGATGACTCGCGAAATCGGATGCGCAACGTGCGCCTCGCGCAGCGCGCCCCTAGCCCGCCAGCGCCGCGCGGGCGTCCTCGGCGGTCACCACGTGGCCGGCCTCGAAGCCGCGGGCGGTCAGGAGGAAGCGCACGGCGTTGCGCATCTCGTCCGCGCTGCCGGCGAAGTCGGCGGCCAGGTACGCCAGCGCCTCGTCGGAGAGCACGGCCGCCCCCTCCTCGGCACCGAAGCGCTCGGCCATGCGGCGGCCGAACTCCGCCAGGCCCTCGGCGTCGAGCGGGAGCACCTCGGCCACCGCGAAGTCGTCCAGCGCCGCGCCGAAGGCCGCCCGGTCGAGATCGGAGGCCGCGCCGTCGAAGGCGATCACCGTGGAGAGCCCGCGACGATTGCGCTCGTCAACGAGCAGCTGCGCCGTCTGGCAGCCGCGCGGCCCCTCGGCCACCAGCGTGTCCAGCCCGTCCAGGCACAGCAGGTCGACCTCGGCCACGCTCTCCAGCAGCGACTCGTTGATCTCCAGGTCGATGGCGGCCAAGATCTCCTGCGCATGGGCGTAGAGCGCCTTGCGCTCGGCGAGCAGGTCGCGCTCGCGGCCCCGCGCCTGCAGCACCGTGGTCTTGCCCGAGCCGGTCGGCCCGCACACCACCAGCCGCACCGGTGCCTCGGCACCCAGCGCGTCCATCACCGTCCGGAACGCGGCGTTGCCCTCGGTTATCACGATGTCGTCGGAAAGCTGCCTCATGATAGTCTCCCTCCCTCGAAGAAGAGGACCGAAGCCACGCCCCGGTCCTCCCAGACTGATTGCGATTGCTATGTGCGCCCGAGCTGAAGCCCCTGGGCACGGCATGAATTCCAGGATAGCACACGTCCCCGCCCGCGACGCCGCAACCCGCCCTCAGTCGACCAGCTCGATCTCGTCCCATGACTCCACGTCGAGGCCGGGAACGCGCTGGAACTCGCGAACGTTACCCGCGATCAGCGTGGCGCCGCGAGCCACAGCTGTGGCAGCTATGAGCAAGTCGTTGGGCCCGATGACGCGCCCCTCCGCCTCGAGCTGGGCGCGGATGCGACCGTAGGCCACGGCGCAGTCAGCGTCGAAGGGGATGCGGGCGAACGGGTCGAGGAACCGCTCGAGAAGCAGCTGGTTCTCCTGCGCGCGAACGCTCTTGCGGGCGCCCGTGCGCAGCTCCGCTTCCACCACGGCGGGGATGCCGAACAGGCGCGGGTCGCTCTGGCGCATCAGCTGGCAGGTCAGGGGCAGGCGCCCCCGCAGAAGCTCGATGCACACATCAGAGTCAAGGAAGTACACCTCAGCACCTCCTAGAACCGCGGCAACGGGCCGTCGAGCGCCGCAGCCAGCTCGGCCGGGACGACGAAGCTGTCGTCGGCCAGGGCCCCGTAGACATCCTCCCAGTAGCCCTCCGGCCATCCGCCACCCCGCTGCTTCTCTGTCACCAGATCGGCCACGTAACGGGAGAGCGATCGGTTAGCCTTCTGGGCGCTTGCGCGCAAGCCGTCCATGGCGGACTCGTTCAGATAGAGCGAAAGCTGAGGCATGATTCTCTCCCCTCGCTTGGGAATGCAAGTATATTTGCAAGTATACTTTTCTTGTACCCCTGAACGCAAGCAAAAAAGCGCCCGCCAGGAAGGCGGGCGCTTGAGCGCGGGTCTCGTATCGCCCGCGAGGGACGTGCTGGCGCCTAGCAGCGGCCGTGCTTCTTGCAGGAGCGGGGATCGTCATTGAAGACGAATACGTACTTCGGGGCGCCATGGCCGTGACCGTGCTTCTTGCAGGAGCAGCGGCGATCGCGGCGGTCGGCATCGTCCTGCCGCCCATGACCGGAGCGGCCGTGGCGCTTCTCGATGCGCGCGTAGTCGATGCCCAGGTCATCCTTGCAAGTGGCGCTGATCTTATCGGTCAGGGCCACGAGCTGATCCACTTCGGCGGGCGTCAGGCCGGCCAGCACGGCATCGGCGGCGTGGTTCTCCACCGCAAAGCGCTTCTTCAGCACCTCGGCGCCCTTCGCGGTAAGCGACACGGTGAACTCGAAGCCCTCATCGTCTAGGGCAACGTAGCCGTTCGCCTCGGCCTTCTCGGCAACGCGGCGCACCTCGTCACCCTTCCAGCCGAGCATGCGCTCGAGCCGCTTCTTCTCGATAGACCCGTCCTCGCCGAACTTGTCGATCACCTTGAGCAGGGCTCCCTGGCCCTTCTTGTAGCTGCGCGGCCCCAGGTCGTGCATGGCCAGCTTGGCGTAGTTGGCGGCGGTCTTCAGGCTCTTGAGGGCTTTCGATGACTCAGTCATGGCATTCCTTCTTTCTGGATGACGACGCGCATGAGGCGCGATGGGTTCCACTATAGGAAGGAGAGACGTACCCCGTTTCCCGCGGTGCGCCCGCGTTAACCAAACGGTGACCAGGCCGCCACACCCGCCCCACGGACGACAGCCGAAGAGGACGCCGACGGGGAAGCGGGCCGATGCGCGCAGGGGCTCCGCCGAGCGCAAGTCCCCTCCGCATCTTCAGCGGGAGGGGGCGAACCGGGGCAGGAATGCGATAGAGGACGGGGCTTTGGCCTTTTCTGGCCAATTTCGCTGCGTTTTACGCTAGAGAGCGGGCGTTTGGCGCCAGGATTGGCCATTTTCGCTACGGTTTACGCAAGATCGGGGACTCCGGCTGCGTAAACCGTAGCGAAAATGGCCAGAAACATCGCAGCCGGAGTCCCCGAT
>CANSQW010000258.1 GCA_947649215.1 uncultured bacterium
GGCCACGATGCGCCCCATGGCGGCGTTGGTCTCCAGCACGGCCAGCGCGTAGACGGCCGCCTGGGCAGCCAGCGGGTCGAGCAGCGGCGCGCCGTCCGCGCATGCGCGGGCCAGCTTCTGCGCCTCGCCGCCGATGAGGCCGCCGGTGGACGCCACGGGGTGCTCGACGGGCCCGGTGGCGGCCGCGCGCATGACGGCCAGCACGCGCGTCAGGTAGGGGCCCACCTCGGCGGTGACGCCCTGGAGGGTGCGCAGCGCCTGCTCGCGGCGGTAGAACACCTCGGCGATGGTGCAGCCCTCGGCCGCGCACGTCTCCAGCAGCCCCGCGCCGTCCTCGTAGTTCCAGCGCTCGAAGTCGTCGGCGGCGTCCGTGGGCACGCAGACCGGATCGCCGTCGCCGTCGGCGAAGCTTGGCGCGATGACGTGCACGTCGTAGACAGCCGGGTGCTCGAGGATGATGCCGCGCGCTATCTCGTCCACGGCGTCGTCGGTCTCCATCACCGTATAGGCGTCGTCGTGCTTGGCCGTGCGGTAGAGGCTGGCCGTGGCGATGTTCACGCCGCATCGCGCCAGGCACGACGAGATGTGCGCGAGCACCCCGCGCACATCGCGCTGGTGCACCACCACGCTCGTGTGCTCGCCGGTGATGTTGACCTCCACTCCGTTGACCCGCGTGATGACGGCCGCCCCGCCGCCCACGGACACCCCGCGCATGGTGAGGATGCCGCCGGCCGCGTCGGTCACGGCGATGTCGACGGTGTTGGGATGCTCGGGCTCGGTGTCCGTGTCGAAGGTCATCTCCACGGCCAGCCCCGCCTTCTCGGCCAGGGCGAACGAGTCGCGGATGGCCAGGTCGTCAGCGGAAAGCCCCAGCAGGCCGGCCACGAGGGCCTTGTCGGTGCCGTGGCCGCGCCCCGTATGGGCGAACGACCCGTACAGCGTGAAGGACGCGCGCGTCGGCGGCGCGGCGCACAGGCGCCGGGCCATGGCCGCGATGGCCAGGGCCCCTGCCGTGTGGGAGCTGGACGGCCCCACCATGACCGGGCCGATGATGTCGCGCAATCCGTAGGTCTTCATGTCGTTCCTCGCCTTCGCCGTCGCGCCGCGCCGCCTGCATCCAGGCGGGTGGGCACGCTGCCGTCCGTCCCGCGAAACGTGGGGCTTTGGCGATGAAGCTACCACATCGCAGGGCCGTGTCGAGGGCTCCGGGGTATACTGCCCCGGAATCGTTGCCTATATACACAAGGAGAAAGGCCCATGGCTTCGCCTGTCATCGTCGTGGGACATCGCAACCCCGATAACGACTCCATCTGCGCTGCGGTGGGGTACGCCTACCTGAAGAACGAGATAGCCAAGCGCGACGGCACCGCCGACAAGGTCGAGTACATCCCCGCGCGCCTCGGCCCCCTGCCGCCGGAGAGCGCGTGGATCCTCGAGACCAACGGCATTCCCGCGCCGCGCAAGCTCCCCCACGTGCATGCCCGCGTCTGCGACGTGATGACCCCCGACCCGGAGTCCATCCGCCATGACGCCAGCATGCTCGAGGCCGGGCGCCGCCTGCGCCAGCTCAACGTGCGCTCGCTCGTGGTGGAAAACGACGACGGCACCTTCCGCGGGCTCATCTCCACCCGCGCCATCGCCGAGCGCTACATCTCGGCCACCGACGTCCTGGACGGCGACGACGCCAACCCCATGGCCGTGGCCTCCTCGCTCATCGAGTCGCTCGGCCAGCGCGTGGCCGACCTCACCTACACCAACGTGCTCGTGCTCGACCGCGAGGCCCTGCTGCGGGAGGCTGCCGACGACCTCATGGCCAGCGAGCTGCGCGAGGGCGTGGTGGTGGACGACGACGGGTTCGCCGTGGGCATCGTCACGCGCTCCGACATCGCCGTGCGGCCCAAGCGCAAGGTCATCCTCGTCGACCATAACGAGACGCGCCAGGCGGCCAACGGCATCGAGGAGGCCGACGTGGTGGAGATCCTCGACCACCACCGCATCGCCGACGTGATGACGGCCAATCCCATCAAGTTCCTCAACCTGCCCGTGGGCTCCACCGCCACCATCGTCACGCTCGAGTTCCGCAAGCATGCCGTGGAGGTGCCGCGCGACATCGCCGCCGTGCTGCTCTCGGCCATCATGACCGACACGGTCATCCTCAAATCGCCCACCGCCACCGACATCGATCGCGATCAGGTGGACTACCTGGCGGGCATCCTCGACGTCGATCCCACCGAGTTCGGCCTGAAGGTGTTCCGCACCCGCGGCGGCGAGGACGACATGCCGGTGGAGAAGCTGGTCGAGGCGGACTCCAAGGAGTTCCAGTTCGGCGACAACACCGTGCTCATCGCCCAGCACGAGACGGTCGACCTGCCCGCCGTCATGGCGCGCGAGCCCGAGATCCGCGCGCACATGGCCGAGCTCAAGGCGCTGCACGGCTACGAGTTCGTGCTGCTGATGGTGACCGACATCCTGGCTGAGGGCAGCCAGTTCATCGTCGAGGGCAACCGCCGCATCGTCAACCGCGTCTTCAACATCGAGTGCCCCGAGGAAGGCGGCGTCTGGATGCCCGGCATCCTCTCCCGCAAGAAGCAGGTGGCTGCGAGGATCCTGGGCTCGTAGCGCGTCGTCCGGCGCCGCGCGCCCGCGCCGTCCTGTGCGGGAGGGCAGATCGGGGTCGGCCCGTCTTTGGAGAAACCGTATCGTTTGGGCAACGGGGGCTCGAGCGGATCTAGAATCGGGGTCGTGCGCATTGGAGTCGCACGGCCCCGATTATCGTGAAGGAAGCGATTGTCACCCATGGCTGAGATACTGGAAGCCATCATGCTCGTCTGCTTCGGCCTTTCCTGGCCCATGAACGCCTACAAGAACTATAAGGCCCGCACGGCCGCCGGCACCAGCTGGCAGTTCATCGGGCTCATCACCTTGGGCTACTTCGCCGGCATCGGCGCGAAGTTCGCCTCCGGCAGCTTCACCTGGGTGCTGGCGGTATACTTCATCAACGTGGCGTGCGTGGCGGTGAACTGGGCCGTCTACTTCCGCAACCGTCGCCTGGACGCCGCC
>CANSQW010000259.1 GCA_947649215.1 uncultured bacterium
CATAGGCGACGCCGTCGATCACATACATAAGAACCTCCTAGCGAAGCGGCTCGATCCTACCAAAGGGAATGCCAGCCACTCCCTCAACACAAGAGGCAGCTGGCTCTCGGGGCAAAGTCGCTAGGCGCCTTCACTTAGGGAGAACGAAGTCTTCGCTTCCTGGCGAGCATATGCGACCTCTTTCCCAAGTCGAGCCGTAAGCTCCTGGGAGCCGACGGCAGGCTCCTTTTCGGAGAGAGCGCCCATCGTATCTACCAAGGAGATGAGGATCCCCCTCCCCTCCTCTGACAACAACCAGCTCGCGTCCAACTGCTCCGAGCGCATCGTGAGGAGCAGGCACGCCGAACCCGCCAGCAGCTCGCCACCCTCCTGCGACACGATAGGCGTCACCCTTGGCGCGCATCTTTCCTCCGCGGCGCCCTCTTCCCAGTCGAAGGAGAGAAGGGCGACAAGGGCGCCATTGTTAAACAACGGGAATGAATCAAAGGAAAGACGCTGAACACCCCGGTCATCAAGCAGATAGTTCGGCAGGGGCGACCCAATGAAGAAGTCATCAGATTCTTCAGGCGCCCCAAATCCGGAGACGACGCCCCACATCGGATCCATTTCGCGTTGATCGCCTATCGCCCACTTCGCCAGCGCTATCACCGGATCATCATCGGAGACCCGTTCCGTTGAATGCTCAGCAGGAGAATAGATGCCTTCGACTTTGACTTGCTCACCCCGGCATCCTCCCAAGATGGCCGAAACAGCCAGTCCGAGGGAGACCAAGACGCAGCAGAGCATAGGTTTTCCCGCCATAGCAGCCAACCTCCTTACGCTCGTCATCAGGCACCCGTAAGTCTTTCGACAATAGCGAGCCGTGCGCTCTCCTGTCAAGTTTCCCCGCAAACGCAAGGCGAGGGGCCCCGGTGTAGCACCGGGGCCCCTCGCCTTCTTTACCCCCCCCCAGGGGGGGACGCTTTCCTAGATCTCGTCGAGGTGCTTGTGGGAGTTCTCGTGCGACAGCACCATGGCCACGAGCGCCACGAGGGCGACGCCCACCATGTACCAGGCCGGCGACATGGTGGAGCCGGTCACGGCGATGAGCCACGTGCTGATCATGGGCGCTGTGCCGCCGAAGATGGCGTTGGCCAGGTTGAACGACAGCGCGAAGCCGGTGTAGCGCATCTCGGTGGGGAACGTCTCGGTCAGGTACGACGACAGCGTGCCGTCGTTGAGCGTGAGGATGAAGCACAGCGCCAGCTCCGCCAGCAGCACGAGCCCGAACTGCGCCGTGTTGAGGATCATGAACGCCGGCACCGTCAGCACCACGAACAGCACGCAGGCCGTGACGAGCATCTTCTTGCGACCGAAGCGGTCGGACATCTTGCCCGAGATGAAGATGAACGCCACGTACACCACGAGCGCGATGTTGGTGGCCATCTGCGCCTCGCCGGTGGGCATGCCCACCGCGGTCTCAAGGTAGGTGGGCAGGTAGGTGAGCACCGCGTAGAACCCGACGGCGTTGAGCGTGCAGGCGCCGAACGAGATGATGAGCTCGCGCAGGTGGCCCCGGAACAGGTCGCGGACGGGATGCGGCGTATCACCCTCCTCGCCGGAGACGACCTCCTGCATGGCCTGGTAGGTGGGCGAGTCCTCCAGCTTGGTGCGGATGTAGTGCGCGATGAAGCCAAGCGGGCCGGCCAGGAGGAACGGGATGCGCCAGCCCCAGCTGAGCACGGCCTCCTGCGGCAGCAGCACGGTGGTGGCGAAGGCCAGCGCCGATGCCGCCAGCAGGCCCACGGCCGTGGACGCCGGCACGAGCGAGCAGTACAGGCCGCGCTTGTCCGTGGGCGCGTACTCCGCCAGGAACGTGGCCGCGCCGGCGTACTCGCCCGCCGCGGAGAAGCCCTGCACCATGCGCAGCAGCAGCAGGAGCAGCGGCGCGCCCAGGCCGATGGCCGCGTAGGTGGGCAAGCAGCCGATGAGGAACGTGGCGCCCGACATCAGGAAGATCGACACCGACAGCGTCCACTTGCGTCCCTTCTTATCGCCCATGGAGCCCCAGAACAGGGCGCCGACGGGGCGCATGACGAAGGAGATGGCGAACACCGCGAACGTGCCGATGAGGTCGGCGGTGTCGGGGTCGTCGGCAGAGAACAGCACCGCCGAGATGATGACCGCGTAGTACGCGTAGGAACCGTAGTCGAACCACTCGATGAAGTTCCCGAGGAACGACGAGAGCGCGACCTTCTTGACGATGCCGCCTTCGACGGCGGTGGCTTGGCTCATAGCTTTCTCCCAACCAACGTGGGTGCGCCGAGGCCCGGGCGTCGGCGAGCCCGCGGACAGTTACGCCTCGCGCGAAGGACAAGAGAGCCAACTAACCAGTCTACGGGTCGGTGCCGCGTGCCACCGCGCCGCAGATGCCTTGCCTTGCCGCCCTGGGGCGGCGCATCCGGCGCATCGACCTGCTGACTACTTGTTAACGAACGTGCCCCTCCCCCGAGGGCCAGCCCTAGCATACCGCACATTCCCCCGCATTCTCCCGGAATTGTCCAACGACGGCGCAGGCGGAAGGGCAGCGCGCGACGCAGAGCCGCACGCGCGACGCGTCAGCCGACCTCATCCCCCGCGGCCAGGGCCATGAGCTCCTTCTGGGAGTGGATGCCGAGCTTCTTGTAGATGCGGTAGATGTGGCTCTTAGCCGTAGGCACCGACACGCACAGGCGCTCGGCCACGGGCTCGGCGGTCAGGCCGTCGGCGAGCAGGCGGAACACGTCCCGCTCACGCGGCGAGAGGTCGTAGGCGCTCGCCAGCACGCTCAGCCGGTGCTCGTCGCAGCCGCGGCGCTCCCCGTCGACAAGCTGCATAAGCGTGAGGTCGCTCGCGATGAGCGTGAGGTAGGGAGAGTCCGCAAACCGCGAGTAATAGGCGTTGAGCCGCGCGAGCACGCTGCGGATGTAGGGGCTCTCCCACACCTCGCGCCGGGCGGCAAACCCCACCTCCAGGTAGTAGGGCTCCTTGAGCGGCACCATGACGGTGGCGTCGCGCTCCATCCCCGCCGC
>CANSQW010000260.1 GCA_947649215.1 uncultured bacterium
GGCGTCTGCCGCTCGAACTGCATGCAGTCCTGCCGCTACCAGGCGCACGTGCGCGACGGCAAGCTCGTCAAGCTCACGCCGGCCGACTACGGCGAGGACCTGTACCGCGGCAGCTGCCTGCGCGGCATGTCCTACATGCACCGCATCTACAGCCCCGAGCGCATCAAGTACCCGATGCGCCGCGTGGAGGGCACCGAGCGCGGTGCCGGCCAGTGGGAGCGCATCAGCTGGGACGAGGCCATCAGCGACATCGCCTCGCACTTCCAGGCCATCATCGACGAGTACGGCCCCAAGGCCATCGCGTTCGACTTCGGCACCGGCAACTACGGTGAGATCCAGGGCCAGACCGGCATCTTCAACCGCCTGGGCGGCATGCTCGGCGTCTCGAAGCCCGCGGGCATGAACGACCTGTCCACCGGCTACGGCATCGACCGCGTGCTCGGCACCGGCCTCATGTACTTCGCCAACGAGGCCAAGAGCGTGCTCGACTCCTCGCACATCTTCATCTGGGGCTCCAACCCCGTGCACTCCACGCCGCAGAACTGGCGTTGGATGCAGCGCGCCAAGGAGCAGGGCACCAAGATCATCACCATCGACCCGGTGAAGTCGGCCACGGCGCACAAGTCCGACGAGTACTTCGCCATCAAGCCCACCACCGACGGCTACCTGGCGCTGGCCATGGCCAACCACATCCTGGCCAACGGCCTGCAGGATGACGAGTTCATCGCCAAGCGCTCCACCGCGCCCTTCCTCGTGCGCGACGACACGGGCCTGCTGCTCCACAAGAGCGACTTCGAGGCCGTGGCCGAGGGCGAGGACGATCCGGTCTACGTGTGGGACGAGGCCGCCGGCGCCGGCGCGCTCTATGGTGCGGCCGCGAGCCCCGCGCTCGAGGGCCGCTACGAGGTGCAGGGCATCCCGTGCACCACGTCCTACACCCTGCTCAAGGAGCGCATCGACGAGTACACCGTGGCTGACGCGGCCCGCGTGTGCGGCATGAAGGAGGAGGACATCGTCTACCTGGCCGAGGAGCTGGCCGGCGCCAAGGCGGCGTCCGTCAACATCTCCTTCGGCATGGACCACTACGCCAACGGCTACCAGTCCTGCTGGGCCATCGCCATCCTGCTGTCCCTCACCGGCCAGGTCGGCCGCGACGGCGCTGGCTTCACGGGCATCTTCCTGAACACCGCGCTCTCGCTCAACCTCACGGGGCTCTGGGCTGCCAAGGGCTTCAAGGGCATGGCCACCACCTTCCCCATGACCATGCTGCACCAGGTGGTGGAGACCCAGGAGCTCCATGGCGAGCCGTATCCGATGAAGGCGCTCGTCTCCATCATCTCCAACTCGGTGAGCAACTGGCCTGCCCAGAACAACTACCTCACCAAGATCATCCCCAACCTCGACTTCATCCTGGCGATGGACATGGAGATGACCGACACCGCCCGCCATGCGGACATCGTGCTGCCCGTGGCGTCGTTCTACGAGAACGAGGACTTCCGCAAGGCGCACAACCTGCCCTACATCGTGCACCAGGACAAGGTGATCGAGCCGCTCTACGAGGCTAAGGACGACGTGGAGATCGCCAGCCTGATCGGCCGCGCCATGGGGCTGGAGGCCGCCTTCCCCGAGAGCGCCACCTTCGAGACCTACGCCACCGCGCTGCTCAAGAACGAGTCCTGCCAGAAGGCCGGCGTCACGCTCGAGCGCCTGCGCGAGGAGGGCTACATCGACCTGACGGTGATCCCCGGCAAGCCCGGCATCGTCGGCCGCGCCAAGTTCCCCACCAAGTCGGGCCTGGCGCAGCTCTACACCGAGAAGCCGGCGCCGCGCGTGGCCTACGGCCAGGACGTGAAGGCGCGCTTCCCCAAGGAGCACCTGGTGTACTACCAGGAGTCCGCCGAGGTGTCCGAGAACAGCGAGGCGGCCAAGAAGTTCCCCATCGTGTTCTACCAGGAGCACTCGCGCTGGCGCACCCACTCCCAGTGGTTCAACTCGCCGCTGCTCAAGGAGCTCGACCCCAAGCCGGTGTACAAGATCAGCGCGCCGGACGCCGCGGAGCGCGGCATCGTGTCGGGGGATGTCGTGGAGGTGTTCAACGACCGCGGCCACATGGTGGTCGAGTGCGTCATCGACCCGAGCCTGCCTGCGGGCGTGAGCCGCATGCCGAAGGGCTGGCAGCGTGACCAGTTCATCGAGGGCGGCTACCAGGAGCTGACGTACCCCGACCATGACGAGTGGTCCGTCGCCTTCAATTTCTACGACACCCGCGTCGACGTCCGGAAGAAGTAGGGAGCAAGCCATGCATTACGGATTCGCCATTGACCAGCAGCGCTGCATCGGGTGCCATACCTGCTCGGTGGCCTGCAAGATAGAGAACAACCTGCCCGACGAGATGTGGTGGAACCGCATCCTCACCGACGGCGGGGCCGAGATGGACATCCCCGCCGGGGAGTTCCCGAACTCGACCATCGAGTACGTGCCGGTGAACTGCCAGCACTGCGAGAACCCCGCCTGCGCCAAGGTGTGCCCGGTGGGCGCCACCTACCGCGATGAGGAGACGGGCATCGTGCGCCAGGACGTGGAGAAGTGCATCGGCTGCCGCATGTGCGTCGCCGCCTGCCCCTACACCGGCGTGCGCTCCTTCAACTGGGAGGAGCCCCAGTTCATGCTGGGCATGGACCTGGGAGACGAGGATGTGCCGGCGCATCAGAAGCACACGGTGGAGAAGTGCACGATGTGCTACCAGCGCGTGGCGAAGGGGGAGGAGCCGTCCTGCGTGGGTGCCTGCCCGGCCCGCGCGCGCATCTGGGGCGACCTGGACGACCCCGAGTCCGAGGTGTCGCAGATGATCGCCGCGCGCAGCAAGAAGCAGCTGCTGCCCGAGAAGGGCACGAACCCCTCCGTGTACTACCTGGTGTAACCCTGCCGGGCGCGCCGCGCGGGCGGCGTGCCCCCTCTGAAGGAGATACTCATGACTGAACTCGAATCCGTCGCCGTCGCCGACGACGACTTCAACCCGGCCG
>CANSQW010000261.1 GCA_947649215.1 uncultured bacterium
ACTCGGTGCTGTGCGGGTCGGAGAAGTTCCCCGTGAAGGAGCCCTTCGTCAACCTCCTCAAGGGGTCGATGCAGACGTTCCTCAACGCCATGACCTTCCCCGACAAGACGATGTACCCGGTCGCCTCCACCAACGAGCGCGACCTGATGAACCTCGCCGACGTGTACCTGGACGCGGTGTTCCGCCCCGCCATCTACGACAAGCGCACCACCTTCGAGCAGGAAGGCTGGCACCTGGAGGTCGTCGGCGCGGATGCGGGCGCGCAGCCACGCCTGACCTACAACGGCGTGGTGTTCAACGAGATGAAGGGCGCGCTCTCCGACCCCGACTCGGTGCTCTACGACGCACTGTCGGCGGCGCTGTTCCCCGACACCACCTACCGCCACGAGTCGGGCGGCACGCCCGAGGCCATCCCGACGCTCACCTTCGAGGGCTTCCTCGACAGCCACGCGCGCCACTACCGGCCCGACAACTGCTATATCACCCTCTACGGCGACCTCAACCTCGACGCCTTCCTTGGCCTCATCGACGAGGGCTATCTTGCGCCGCTCGCCGCGCGCCGGGAGGCGGGCGCGCCCAACCCGCTTGAGCTCCAGGCGCCCGTCGAGACCCTCGGGGTGCGCCATCCCATGGCCACGGCGCCGGAGAACGCCGCCTGCGCGCTCGGCTTCGTAGCGGGCACGGCGGCCGACCGCGAGCGGATGCTGGCCGTCGACATCCTGATCGACGCCCTCATGGGATCCAACGAGGCGCCGCTCAAGCGCGCGCTGCTCGACGCGGGCCTGGCCGATGACGCGTCGGGATTCCTCGCCGACGCCATCGCCCAGCCCTTCGCGGTCATCGAGCTCAAGGGCCTGCGCGACGAGGGCGCGCTCGAGCGCCTGGGCGCCCTCGTCGAGGTCGAGGCCCGGCGCCTCGCCGCGGGCGAGCTGGACCGCACGCTCATCGACGCGGCGCTCTCCCATGCGGAGTTCGTCATGCGCGAGCGCAACTTCGGCTACCCCGACGGCGTGCTCCTGGCCATGTCGGCGCTGGCCGGCTGGCTCTACGACGAGGACGGCGCCTGCGCCTACCTGCGCTACGAGGAGGCCTTCGCGTCGCTGCGCGCCAAGCTGGACACGGGCTACTTCGAGCAGCTCCTGCGCGAGCTCGTCCTTGAGAACCCGCATCGCGCCTCGGTGGAGCTCGTCCCCGTAGACGGCGAGGGCGCAGGCGAGCGCGCGCTGCGCGAGCGGCTGCGCGCGCTGGAGGAGGCCGCGGGCCCCGACGATATCGCCGCCATCGAGGCGGCCGTGGACGCCCTGCGCGCCGCCCAGGAGCAGCCCGACCCGCCGGAGCTCCTGGCGAGCCTGCCGGCCCTCACCCTCGATGACTTGGCCGACGCGCCCGAGGAGCCCTTCTACGGCATGTCCTCCCGCCACACGCCCGTTCCCTGCCTGCGCCACGACCTGCACACCCGCGGGCTCGTGTTCGCCTACCGCTACTTCGACCTGTCGCGCCTCACCTTCGAGGAACTGCCCTACGCCACGGTGCTCGCCATGGTGCTCGGCAAGCTTCCCACCGCGCGGCACACGGCCGCCGAGCTCGACACGCTGGCCCAGTCGCGCCTTGGCAACCTCTCGTTCTTCACCGAGGTGCACGAGGACGCGGTGGAGCGCACCTCCTACACGGCCAAGTTCGTCGCGAGCGCCTCGGCCCTCGCCGAGAACGTGGGCTTCGCCGCGTCGCTTCCCGACGAGATCCTCGCCGAGACGGACTTCTCCGACCACGCGAAGATCCTCGACATCCTCAACCAGAAGCGCGTGACCATGGAGCAGGGCATCGCCAACGCCGGCCACAGCTCGGCCATGGCGCGCGTGGCCTCCTACTACCTGCCGGCCGCCGTGGTGCGCGAGCAGATGGGGGGCATGGACTTCTACCGCTTCCTCAAGGGGCTCATCGAGCGCTTCGACGAGCGCGCCGATGAGCTCGAGGCCACGCTGCGCGACATCAGCGCGCGGCTGTTCGCTGACGACGGGTGCATCCTGAGCTTCGCCGGCACCGACGACGACCTCGACCGCTACTGGGCCGCCGGGGGCACGCTGGGGCTCTCGGACGCGGGCGTGGCCGCGCGCCTCATCGCCGCAGAGCCCACGCCGCGCCGCGAGGCCTTCGTCGTGCCGAGCGACGTCACCTACACGGCCATGGGCTACGACCGACGTCTGTTCGACGGCCCGTTCACCGGCATCTGGATGCTGGCTAGCCGGGTGCTTTCCTACGACTACCTGTGGAACGAGGTGCGTGTGAAGGGCGGGGCCTACGGCGCCGGCTTCCAGATGACGCGCCCCGGATCGATGCGCTTCTACTCCTACCGCGACCCGCATATCGACGAGACGGTGGCCCGCTTCGAGGGCGCCGGGAGCTGGATCGCGGCGTTCGACCCCACGCCGGCCGAGATGGACGGCTACGTGGTGTCCACCATCGCCGGCATCGATGTGCCCCTCAAGGCCCGCGAGCTCATGCGGCGCCAGGACGGGCAGTTCTTCTCGCACTTCACCCCCGAGCAGCGCGCCCGCGTGCGCTCGGAGGTCATCGCCGCCACGCCCGAGCAGGTGCGCGAGCTCGGGCCGGCCATCACCCGCGCCACCGACGAGCACCTCATGTGCACCGTGGGAAACCGCGCCCTCATCGAGCAGTCCGCCCTCGGCTTCACCGTGATCGATCTGCTGAATGACTAGAAGCCCTTGGGCAATTCGCCGCGGACGGCTACAATAGCCAAGGAAACCTGGACTCAGCGTCGCCGCACCTTGGAGGCACCCCTTCCCGGGGGCGCCTCCTTTCCTGAGACGAGGCAGCGGCGCGCCGACACGATCGGAGTTACCCGCATGCTTGAACTGAAGAACCTCGTGTTCGAGGTGCCCTCCGGCCCCGAGGGGGACGCGAAGCGCATCATCGACGACTTGTCGCTCACCATCGGCGACGACCGCTTCACGGTCATCACCGGCCCCAACGGCGGCGGCAAGTCCACCCTGGCCAAGCTCA
>CANSQW010000262.1 GCA_947649215.1 uncultured bacterium
GCTCGCCGGCCTTCGTGTTCATGTTCATCGAGGCCCTGGCCGACGGTGCCGTGGCCGCCGGCATGCCGCGCGCGCAGGCCGTCGAGTTCGCGGCCCAGGCGGTCGCCGGCAGCGCGCGCCTCCTGCTGGAGACGGGGCGTCACCCCGGCGAGCTCAAGGACATGGTGTGCTCGCCGGGCGGCACCACCATCGAGGGCGTCGCCGCCCTCGAGGCCGGGGCCTTCCGCGCCGCCGTCATGGAGGCTGTCGCCGCCTGCGTCGAGAAGGCCCAGCGGCTCTAGCTGTCGGGCTTACCGGCGGCTTTCTGGCCAAAAACACCACGTTTTCCGCGCTTGGCGGGGGTCGTCCTCCGCAGCCTCTTCGGCTATTTCTGGCTGAGAATAACTTTGACCTGGCAAGACGGAGACGGCGATTGCCGGCGTTTTCCCACGCAGCGTCTCGGCTGCGTAAACCACGGTGTTTTTGGCCAGAAACTTCGAAATCGGCGAAGCTCCGGCCTGTGGACGCCCTCCTGCAAAAGCGGCGGCGACTCCGATGGCTCGACGGCTCCGTCCGGAGCCGCCCCTCCGCCAGCCTCCCCGGCAGGCCGCCCTCATCCGCCCCCCCCTTGGGAGGCCCGTTCGCCCCCCTCCGCCAACACCGCGGATGGGGCGTCTCTCCATTCGGCCGCTCTTGGCGCCGGGCTGAGGAAGATTCCGGCCAAAACCACCCCGGTTTACGCGGATCCCCGGATTCTCAGGGCCTCCGCTTTCGATTATTCCCAACTGGCTATCAACTTGACCGGGGAAGAGCGAGCGTCCCCTTCCCCCACGGCGGCCAAGGGACGACAAGATCTGCGGAAACCAAGGGGATTTTGGCCAGGAACCCCCTCGACGGCCGTCGCCCGACGCCCGGTGCCCCGCCACACCTCCAACGGGCTAGTCGCCGAACCATCCCCGCGCCAGGGCGCGCACGCCCGGCTCGATGTCGTCCTCGGCGATGGCCGAGAATCCCACCAGCACGCAGCCCTCGGGCGCGTCGTCGACGTTTGTCCAGTAGCGCTTCGTGCCGTAGACGGCCGCGCCCTCGCGTCGCGCCGCCGCCATCAGCTCCTCCTGGCTGCGTCCGTCCTCCCCGGTTACCAGCAGGTGCAGCCCCGTGCCGTTCTCCTGCACCCTCACCCGGCTGCCCAGCACATCGCGCAGGGCGCCGGTGAGCGCCTCGTACTTGCGGCGGTTGCGCGCTTGGGCGCGGCGCAGGTGGCGGTCCCATCCGTCGCGCATGAAGCGCCCGAGCACCGCCTGGTTGAGCCAGGGCACCTCGGCGTAGGCGTTGGCGAACGTCGCGCGCCACCGCCTGAGGAGCTCCGGCGGCAGCACCAGGTAGTTCATGCGCAGGGCGGGGGAGAGCGACTTGGAGAACGTGCCCATGTAGACCACGCGCCCCTCGACGTCCATGGTGGCCAGCGGCAGCAACGCGCGCTCGCGGTAGCGGAAGTCGCGGCAGTAGTCGTCCTCCAGGATGAAGGCGTCGTGATCGTGGGCCCAGACGAGCAGCCGCCTGCGCAGGTCCACGGGCATCACCTGGCAGGTGGGGAACTGGCTCGACGGCGTCACGTAGACGAGCCGCGCCCCGCTTTCCTCCAGGTCGTCGAGGAACCGCTCGTAGCCCCCGTCGATGCGGCAGGGCGCCACGGCCACGCGCGAGCGCTCGATGGCCGAGCGCACCCCGTCGTAGCCGGGCTCCTCCATGGCTACCGTCGCCCCGTCGCCGAAGAGGGCCAGCAGGTTCTGGACGCTGCCCTGGGTTCCGCCCTGCACCACCACCTGCTCCGGCGTGCAGTGGAGCCCGCGCTGGGTGTTAAGGCGCCAGGCTATCTCGGCGCGCAGCTCCTGCTCGCCGAGGGGGTCGTTGTAGGCGTCGCAGCCTACGCTCTCCACCGACAGCAGGACGTCGTCGGTGAGCGCGCGCCATGCCGCCGCGGGGAAGGTCCCCGGCTCGAGGTCGCCGTAGGTGAAGTCGTAGCGGATCTGGGGCGAGGGATCGCCTATCAGGACGGGCCGCACAGGGGCGTCCGGCGCGAGGAAGGACAGATCTTGGACCACGTAGCCCGAGCCGGGGCGGCTCACCGCGAAGCCCTCGCCCGTCAGCAGGTGGTAGGCGGCCTCCACGGTGTTGCGGGAGCAGCCCAGGTCGTCCGCCAGGCCGCGGATGGAGGGGAGCTTGCTGCCCACCGGATAGGAGCCGTCCATGATGCCGTCGTGAATCTGCTGGTAGATCTGCTGGTAGATGGGCGTGCCGCGTTCCTCGTCGATGAGCATGGCCTTCCCTGCTTTCCCCTCAGGAGGTGACCCTCGTATACCTTTGTGGAGACGGCGTGGAACCGTCCCCTCCCCGCAATCAGAACTGTCCCCCTCATTTTAGCGCCCTCCGTCCCTTCCGGGCAAAGCCGGGGCGTCCCTATCATGGGGTGCCATGGGGGACTGTCGGACCGTCGACCGTCGGAGGGAGGAGCCTGTGGCTCGAATCGGCACCATAGCCGCCGCCTGTGCCGCTGGACTGGTGGCGCTCGCCGCCGCCTGGGAGGGGACGCGCCCCGCCCCGGCGCTGCTGCGTCCGCCCGGGGCCGGCGCGCCCGCTCGCTTCGCCGCCCGTTGCGTCAAGTGCGGCCGCTGCCTGGAGGCCTGTCCCTACCAGGCCATCCACGCGGCACCGCTCGACGCGGGGCTGGCCGCGGGAACCCCCGTCATCGACGCCCGGGCCCAGGCCTGCCGCCTCTGCGCCGGCTTCCCCTGCGCGGCGGCGTGCCCCACCGGTGCCCTCTCCCCGGTGCGGGAGCGCTCCGAGGTGGCCATGGGCACCGCGCGCATCGACGAGGAGCTGTGCCTGTCGTTCAAGGGCATGCGCTGCGAGGTGTGCTACCGAGCCTGCCCGCTCATCGACGACGCCATCGCCATCGACTACCGCCCGCGCGAGGGCGACGACATCCACGCCG